>JAYTAK010000959.1:0-3087 GCA_043737515.1 Candidatus Kuenenia sp.
GGCGAGACCGACGACTTCAGCTACAACATCGTCCGCGACCCGGTCCACATTCGTGACTTCCATGCGACCGTGTTGCATCAACTGGGCTACGACCACGAACGCTTCAGCTTCAAATATCAGGGCCTCGATCAACGCCTCACCGGCGTGCTGCCGGCGAAGGTGATCCATGAGCTGATTACGTAGTTGAACTTCTGCATAAGCGACAGGGCGTTGGTTGCGCCGAGGTGCGTCCATTGGAATGCGAGTCGCGGAGCGACGTCGCCTACGTAGCTCAGTCGCTCCGCCGACTGAGATTCATTGGTGCCAACGCCGCGATGCCTTCCCGCGCGGATCATTCTCACCAAACTGAGCAGGATTCAGTGGGCAGGATTCAGGATTCAGAAAAGCAGCGATGCCTTCCCGCGCGGATCATTCTCACCACCCTGCGGCGTGGTTTTCGCACGAACGTGACCAGAACCGCTCGGCACTTTTCACACCATCCTTGATCGGCTTGCAACCCGCGAAGTTTCTCAAGGTGCATGTGCATAATCGTGCATTCACCCGCTGGATCATCTGATGTCCGACAACAGGTCCATGCGACGGACATGCATGTCAATCGTACATGCCATTCACTGCCCGATCACGGACCTTCGTTTGAGCACGATAAAGAGTCCCTGCGTTTCAAGCGGGACAACTTCCCACTGTTCAGGTTCCTGTTTGAGTTCCCGGACTTGATCGATCGACTTAATCTCGCTGTAGCGATGACCAGTGTCGATCACGATATAGTCCGTATCAGCAGGCACGCCGGGTTTGTAGTCGTTGACGGCGCGCAGATAGCCGCTGTAATCGTAAGACCGATCAAAGTGCGTCAGTCGCGTATGAGCATAGTCCGTTGATGCAACTCGTGCATCAATTGGCAGCATTGCCAGTACTTTCTGCAACTCCGTCGCCCGTTCGCCGGGAACGTACAGGTTCCTCCAGCCGAATGGTGACTTGTGCGACCAGAACGTGGCCCCGAGTGGCATCAGCGAACCGGAAATCCCGCTCATCGCCGCACAGAAGAACGCCAGTCTGGCTGCACTCACGGCGTTGCGGCGAGTTTGTAGTCCCGGCTTTAGCCGGAATTTGTTGGCAACTCCAGCCGCAATTCCGCCGAAAGGCGGGACTAAGAACCGAAACCAAGTGGAATTTGGCTGACGTAGTCCAACTCCCCGACTGATGGCGCTGCTGGAACGCAGACTGGCCGCTGCGGCCCAGAATAACACGGGCAGCAGCGGCGCGTGAAAATGATGGAACGGAATCGGCGGCAATTCGGTAAGGCCAGACGTATCGGTCGTTGCGGCACTATTCCCCAGTTGGATCAGGCTTAACATCCCGAACGTGGCAGCACCCGCGAACAGATACATCGGTCGCCGCAATGGATTCAATCCGAGCGGCACCGTCAGTACGAGAACATAAAACAGTGTCTTCAGACTGAAAAGCTGCGTAAGAATCTTACCGGGCGAACGCAGAGCCGTACGAAACAGATCGCCCGGGCTGTTTCCGAGATCCCCAAAATAGCGGCTGTAATGCACCGCTTCTCCACCGCGAAACGCCGGAATCACCACCAATACCGCAAGCAGCACCCAGGCAACCGAAAACACCAGAAGCCCCAGCGACCAGCGGGCAAGACGTCTTGTTTCGTCAGGCGGTGCGCCATCGGGATTCTGTCTTGCGATCAGAAACAACACGGCTCCGATCGGTCCGATCACCAGCGCAAAGTCCTCCTGAGTCGTCAGCGCGATCAGGAAACAGATTGATGACCACATCAAGCGTCGTCGTTCGGCGAAATCGATTCCCCAGAAAAGAAACGGAAGTCCGTAGCAACTGGGACGCAGGGTTTTCAGATCGATCGCGATATCCAGAAAGTGCATCGGAAAGAACAGCAGCCACGCCAACGCCAGCCACATGGCGGCTCGTGAACTTCCGGAATGGCGTTTGGTCATCGAAAAGATCGGAACTACGCAGATCGCCAGCGAACACGACGCCACCAGTTCCAGCATCAGATACGACGGCCAGATTCTGTGCAGCGGCAGCAGCAACAGGTGAATCACCTGAATGTGTTCACCCAGAAACAGACCCTGATCCAGATAGCTGCGAAATCCTTTGCCGTGCCAGACGTTCCACAGATGTTCTTCATACATGGCCGAATCTCCATGCGGCACCAGCAGGCCCGCATAAAGCCGTTCATTCATCCAGAATGAAGTGGCTTCCCAGCAAACCGCTGCCAGCAGCACGATCATGAGTTCCTTTCGACCTCGAGTCGTGCTGCCATCGCCGCTCTGGCCCGCTGATGTCACCGGCGACGCTGTCGCCATCGAACCGCAGAAACGGTTAAGCGACCGACCACAGATCAACGCGGTCAACAAGGGTGTCGTGAATAGCAGAAAATTCAGCAGGGCAGGATTGCTCGTCGATGTGGCAAGCACCCATGCGACAATCCAGAGTGCCGCAAGCCACCACGGTCGTGAGATCGCGGTGATTGCGGACAGAAACACCGACACGCTTCGTTGGCCATTTTTCTGTGCGGCAGAATGCGACGAACGCAGCCGAGTCCAGATGAACGCCGCAGTGCCACTCAACACCAACACAGATGCCAGTCGCATCACGACGGATAACCACGACAGCTCAATTTGAGGATCACCGACCTGTTGAAAAATCGCCGTGCCGCCAAATGCTTTCACGACACCGGCACCGATGTCGCGCGGCCAGAATCCGTCGCTCAGTCGAGGTTCCGTCAGGACAATCCAGACCATGCTCGACATCAGCACGCAGCCGCCCACAGCACTCAGGATCGTCGGCAATAATTTTGAACGGACTCGACCCACAAGATTCCTGACAGCTAATCTGAGATGTTGGTACATCTATTCGTATGTAGGATGGACATTCATGTCCGTCTTATGACCAAAAAACGGTGCCGAAGCGACGGTTAATGTGGCTCGATAATCGTGCCTTCTCCGGACGCTTTTGGCTTGGACTCCGACATGAATGTCCAAGTTTGTAGGCCGGACCAAGCGGAGCGCAGTTCCGGCAAATGCCAGACACCTGCCGGAACTGCGCTCCGCTTGG
>JAYTAK010000960.1:0-7054 GCA_043737515.1 Candidatus Kuenenia sp.
TGCATCGTGTGTCGGGATTGAACCCCCAGCGCCTGAATTCGCAGATTTCAGGCCGGACCAAGCGCAGCGCCGTTCTGGCACCGTCTTGTTTGACACTGATTCTGCCACGCACAACCTGCCGGAACGGCGCTGCGCTTGGTCCGGCCTACGATTGTTCAATCCAGCAACACCAGCGTGTCGGGCAACTCGTTGGCGTCGTGGTCCGTGCGAGGCAGCGCGGATTGCAGTGATGTGCCGGCATGGTGAATCGTGTCGCAGATGGCGGCAGCTATGTCGTCACTGCGAAGACTGGCTGTCAGTCTCTGGCAGAGATCCTCGCAAAACGTCTGGCCCAGTGTTTCCACGACGCTGCGGTCGCCGAGCACGACGGCCATGCGTTCGTACAGCGATACGAAAATCAGCAGGCCCGATGCTCCCGTGGTGTGGTGAATTCGACGATCAAAGAACAGTTCCCGCGCCCGGAGATTGACTTCCTCCGTCATGTGTCGCCGAGGCGTGAACAAACGACGGAGACCATGAAGCCGTTCGGCAATGGCCGCGCCGACGACGAATGACAGCAGAATAACAATGGCCAGCAGCACAACCTGTCCCCAGATCGGAATCCCGCCCCATCTGCCGGCATCCGTATGTCCGGGCAACGTGAGGAAGACAACGACCGCACCAACGACCGCGCACCACAGCCCTGCCAGATCTTCTGCGCGGTCGTAGCGACCGGATACCGTGGCGACCACAGGCACGATCTCACAACAGGTTTTCGATTCCGCCGCCGACACGGCGGATTCAATCCGGGAACGTTGTTCGGCACTGATGATTTCAGAAGCTTTTCGCACTGTACAATTCCTTACCACGAACCCGAAGCACCACCGCCGCCGGACGAGCCACCTCCGAACGAACCGCCACTGAATCCGCCGCCACCACCTCGACTTTGAGCCATGTTGCGCATGACCAGCCAGATGACCGTGAAGAGTGCTCCCCAAAACAACCACGCCCAGCCACTGGCACCTCGGCGATACAACGACACCGCCGTGAAGATTGCGAGGCCGAAGAACACGAGGGGGACGATATACTCCGCAGCCGACCGCGGCCGCGTGGGTAATTCCAGCTTGCGAGCCATTTTGTCGAGTGCATCCACGCCGCTGACGATCCCTGCGGAAAACTTTCCCTGTTTGAATTGCGGGATGATGAACTCGTTCATGATCTGCTGGCACGTCTGGTTTTCAGTGCGTCCCCAGCCTGCGCCCAGTTCAATGCGAGCCCCCCGGTCTCCTTTGGAAACCAGCAGCAGGATCCCGGTATTCCAGTCCTGTCCTTCCAGCTTTGCGTGACCGATCTGCCATTGATTGAACAGCAATGCCGCGAAGGTTTCGATCGGCATATCTGCACCACCGTGCTGAGCCATGGAATCGATGGTCACGACAATGATGGGCGTGGCCTTGTCAGTGAGCAGTTTATCACACACCGCTCGAATATGCGTGACCGACGGCTCGTCCAGCATCCCCGCTCTGTCGCTGATGAACTCACGGTCACCGGGCGGCTGCAGATCAAATTCCTGAGCCGTCGCTGGCAGCGCATGCATGGCGACGAGAGTGCTGACCAGCAGAAGACTCAGTCGTCGAACCCTCATTTGCAGACCCCTTATTCGAATATGTTCATGCGTGTCGCAAGGTGGCGGTCAGTTGCTGCGGTTGATCACCGGAGAGATCTTGTCACCACTCAGGATCGACAGTGAAGCTGCGGCATCGTAGCACACATGTTCCCGGATGACAGCCTCTTGACTGGGGTGCGATCTTTTCAGTCCGTCGAAAGCGGCGGGATTCTGAATTTTGTTTTGTTGCTATGGCTGGAGTGGAAGATTTGAATTCCTGCGCGAATTGTTTGCTGGACCGAATCCAGTGTTCCCCATCCGGCTTCATGCCGGTGGAAACCCGGTTTGCCGACTACCACACGAACCGCCCCGCTATTCTACCGGCCCCAACTGGCTTCATGCCAGTAGATGCCAGGTTTTAAAACTCCGCAGATCTGTTGCCAGTGTCTATGACGCAGAACCGGCCATAGTTTTCAAACCTGGCTTCCACCGACGCAAGGTCGGGCGGGGAGCGGCCTTCTGGGTTCTTGTCGTTTTAGTTGCCAAACCTTGGTCCACTGGCACGAGGCCAGTGGGGCCAATAGAACTGAGGTTCTTCCCTCTTGAACAACGCTTCGAAAGCTGAACCCACCTTTTGCATGACCACTGATCCCTCCATTCTTTTTACAAGTTCACAAACTGGCCAGCCGTGCCTTGTCGGCACGGACGCGAATGTCCATTCTACAGAAATCTTCTGAAACTTTTCCGACCAGGCGTGTGAAACGGCGAACCCGTGGTACTCAACAGCCAAAGGAATCGTCCATGTCGCCTCTTGAAACCCGACAGAGCCTGATCGTCAGGCTGAAAAGCGAGCAAAACGAACTCGCCTGGCGGGATTTCGTCTGTGCCTACGAGGGGTTCCTGAATCAACTGGTTCGTCGGCAGGGCGTTCCCGAGCGGCATGTGCCGGATATCACGCAGCAAATTCTGCTGACGATCGCACGGTCGATCGACGGCTGGAAAGATGATGGCAATGCGGCCTCATTCCGGCGCTGGCTGAGTACCGTGTCTCGGAACGTGGTGATCCGGTTTATGTCGCGCGAACGGAAGCAGGCGGCAGCAATTGGCGGAAGTGATCTCATGGCCCAACTGCAAAACGTGGAAGACAAACCAGACGAACAACACGTTCGTCGGTATCAGCACGAACTCATCGTCTGGGCCGCAGAACAGGTGCGTCACGAATTTCTGGAATCCAGTTGGCGAGCCTTCTGGGCTACAGTGATTGAAGAACGGCCCGTCGATGAAGTCGCTTCAGAACTCAACGTTTCTCCCGGCAGCATCTATATGTCACGCAGCCGCATCATGGCCAGGATCAGGAAGAAAGTGGCAGAAGTAGAAAATGACCAATATACTAAATGACCAATGTCCAAATCCGAATGACCAATGAATCGCATATTTGAAATCTCAAATCTGAAATTTGAAATCTGATTTCCTATGACTCCGATTTCCGCAAAATGCAATGCCACTCTGCTGCAACGATCGCTGAACGATCAGTTGTCGGAGCTGCAGGAAGAGCAACTGGCCGCGCATCTCGGCGAATGCCCGACTTGTCGGCAGCAGTTAGAAGCATTGGCCAGTGACGCAGCAAGCTGGAATCATGTCGGCAGAATTCTGCGCGACGAAACCAGCGGCGAACATGCGGCCGCACCGCATGGCGGATCGGGGCTCATTCCTCAGACGCCAATTTCCGGAGCAGACGCGGATGGTGAATTCAACGATGGCTCAAGACTCAAGCCCAGCGACTTCATCGTCGATTTCCTGCAGCCTTCATTGAACCAGGAATCGCTCGGACGGCTTGGCAACATCGAGATCCGTCAATTCATCGGCCAGGGTGCCCATGGAATCGTGCTCAAGGGATTTCAGGACGAACTGAATCGTCTGGTCGCCGTCAAAGTCATGGCCCCGCATCTGGCGTCGGTTGTTGCGGCTCGCAAGCGGTTTGCTCGTGAAGCGCGAGCGACGGCCGCGATCGTGCATCCGAACGTGATGCCGATTCTGCATGTGGATTCCAGCGGGCAGTTGCCGTTTCTGGTGATGCCGTATGTGGACTGCGAATCACTGCAGGACAGGCTCGATCGAGAAGGCTCATTACCGATTCTGGATGTGTTGCGAATCAGCCTGCAGGTCGCACGAGGACTCGCGGCTGCCCATGCACAGGGACTTGTGCATCGTGACGTAAAGCCCGCCAATATCCTGCTGGAACCGGGTGTAGAACGAGTCATGCTGACGGATTTCGGTCTGGCTCGAGCCGTCGATGACGCCACGCTGACGCGCAGTGGACTGATCGCCGGCACACCACACTACATGTCTCCCGAACAGGCTCGCGGCGACGCCGTGGACACACGCAGCGACATGTTCAGTCTCGGCAGCGTGTTGTACGCGATGTCCACCGGTCGCCCGCCGTTCCGAGCAGAATCAACTTACGGCATCTTGCGGCGAGTCACCGATGATCAGCCGCGACCGATGCGGGAACTGAATCCTGAAGTACCCGCATGGTTCGATGCCGTGGTGATGAAACTCTTGACCAAGTCAGCAGCCGACCGGTTCGAGTCTGTCGAACAGATCGCGCAGATCCTGGAAGAATGTCTTGCCCATGTGCAACAGCCGGATGTTTTTCGTTTGCAGCAGATTGTGCAGGACCTGCGTCCGGAAAAGCAGCCGCAACGATTCAGAATTGCCTGGTTCTCGGCCGCCATCGTAGCTCTTGGTGTAGCTGCCGCCGCTGTCGTGATGCTTGTCAAGCCGCCGCCGCCGCAGGATTCAACCGTTCCTGATGGAGTACCATCGAGAGCCCCAGAATCGTTGAATCCTGAGAATACAATCCCCTGGGACGACGGCATTGATCAAGAACTTGAACAGCTCAGCACCGAGGTTGAAACACTGTTTGAGGAAACAAAGTAGCCATCACGCTCCGGGTGATGAGCCTTGAATCTGGCACATGACTCAACCACCCCAACCTGCCCGACAACCAGCGTCACCAATGTCGTCCCGAAACCACCCCGAATCATCAGCCATGTGCTAGACCAAGGCTTCGTCTCGACGCAGCGAGACGGCGACGTTATTCAAATCCACCGCTCACCGGGAGAACCAAATATGAACACTCAAATCATCAAACCGATCATCACCGCATGGCTGGTTCTGGCAACAAGTTCGCTTCAGGCCTGGCAAAGTGTCGAAACTTCTGGCGGCAATACTGCCGAACACACTTCCACGGCTCCACGGGACACTGCACTGCCAGTTTCACGGGATGAGCCGGGCGCTCTTAGCAATCAGGTTCACACAGATCGAGTCGCAGAAAGCGAGTCCATCATCATTACCTGGTCGGAAAACAACGACGAACTTCGCGGCTACAGCAGCTTGCGTGGCGGATGGGAAACGCTACGGATAAAAAAGCAGAACGCTATCGCCCCTATTGTCAGATCGGGTGTGGCGGCCATTCGCATTGGTGATTCGATCGCAGCCTTCAGTGGGGTCAACAGCTGGTGGGATGTCATCCAATTGAGCAGTGATTCTGTCGCACTGCCGAATATTTCGAATGATCTTGTTCAGATTGAAGACAATGGACATCTTTACACGTTCTCTGCCGCGAAGAGCCGATGGACTTCCCCCACAGATCCCGAGCTGCAGGAAGCGACGTCGGAAATCAGACTGCCGTATGGATGGAAACGACAGCACCGACAAAGACTGAATGAATGGCTTCATTCACTGCCTCTATATAAGGCTCGCGGCATCGCGTTCAATTTCACTTCCGGGCGGACCACTCTTGCAAGCATTCATACCGCTCGACGCAGTTGGCTGAAAGAAGCCGAAGACAAAATCAACGAAATCGCAGTTCAACCGGAACCGAAGACTTTTTCTGAACCCGTAGCGAACTTATCGTCGAGACCAGACGACGCCACTGGCCTCGAATCTCGAATCGCCATCCTTAGGGAAGAATTGGTGAGGCTTGACGGAGAGGTCAATGCCCGTGCCAACGATCTGGACGGCAAAACACGCGAAGCACGAAAGCAGGGACTTCGAAAACTCGTGACAAAGATGTTCGATCTGCGACAATTGCTTCAACACGCGGAAGTTCAGCATATGCGAAGCAAACTCGAGTTGATCGACGCAAATATCAATGCACGTGGCGCGAGCACGAACCGCGAGTACATCATCGAGCATCGAGTCAATGAGTTCCTCGATTCGAATGGGACGCTGCCTGAACTTGGCGCGGGAGAAAAGACAACATCAACAACGAATCCAGAGATGCCTGCCACGGGAACCCCAATCGGCCTCCCCGGTCCGCCGGAACTTCGGTACGGAGCTCCGGGCGGTTTGTCATCTCTTCAAGCGAACAACGAAGGTCGATTTCAGTGGCCTCAACCGGCGGAGATTGCAAAAGATCTGCGGATCCAAAGAGCGAACGTGGTGAAAAGTCTGACGCAGCTGAAGGAAAAACAACTCCGTGTCGAAGATTGGTCCAAGCCACTGGAACAACTGAAGTCCGAAGGAAAGGCTGCACAACGCATATCGGAGGAGGAAAAGCAGGGCAGGCTTGAATCGGCACGACGGACCTTCGATTCGACGAAAGAACAACTTGCTTCCGAACAGCGTGACTGGAATCTCGCATGGTCGGCTTATCAGTCGAAGGTGCGACTACTGCGGCTGGATCTGGAGGAAGCCGAACTGGCCCATGAATCACTGACGGGGGAGCTTAACCGTATGCGGCAACACCCTGATCAAGGAGCATTTTCGGTCAGCGAAGTTCAGAGAACGGAATCCCGTCTCGCAATCGCAAGAATCAACGTCCAGCGAGCGGAAGAAATGCTGCAACTCTACGCCGACATCGAAACGACGGAACCCGAACTCAATCCGGCTTCACTCGACGCCGCAGATTCAACGAAGCCTGCCTCGCCGCCGAAGCCTGTGTCAGATGTGCAGGATCCACTCTTGCAGGACGGCCCAAATCCGTTTGCACGACCAGAAAATGCTGTCAAACCGTGAGGGTTCCTGCGATTTGTTTCGGATCAGTCGTTCTCACGCACCCTTTGGGAGACGGCGTGGACGTAGTATGCGTCGTCCCCATGAGCGGCACGGTGCTAGCGGGCCGCTGATTTAAACCAGATTCAGAATGAGAACCGGAGCTTTCGCACGTAGGGTGGGACCAGCGGCTGACAAGCCGCGCCGGCCCACCGTTCTGGAGTTGCACACATGGTGGGCCGGCGCTCGCGTTGCTCGCTGGTCCCACCCTACAAGAACTTTCCCCAAATGGTGCGTTGGGCTCCACTTCACGCACCCTACGATTAAGTCAACCCCCCGCTATACCGCACGCGGTTGGCACAGGCTCGTTTAACCGCGTGCCCAGCGGGCCGCGATTGTTCTATTTGAAATTTCGTATTTGAGATTTGAGATTTGAAATACAAAGCGCGGGGCGTTGCCCACGCGGTTAAA
>JAYTAK010000961.1:0-3086 GCA_043737515.1 Candidatus Kuenenia sp.
CGAACGCAGTCAGTCGCAGCAGTCTCTGGCTGAACTTCGCGAACACCGCAGTGCGCAGGTAGCGCGACGCGCTGTGCTCGAAGATCTGGAGGATCGTCAGGAAGGCTTTGGAATCGGCGTGCGGGAAATTCTGCGGCGAGCCGAAGAAGCGGATTCGGAACCGTGGAATCTGATCTGCGGCAGCGTGGCGGACCTGCTGGACGTCGATATGGAATATGCTGCACTGCTGGAAGTTGCGTTGTCAGGTCGCGCGCAGTTGCTGGTCGTGACGCAGATGAAGCCACTCATTGAGTACCTGAATTCCGGACGCTGTCGGATTACAGACCGCGTCGGATTCATTTCCATCGAAAACACGGATGTGGCAAACGGCGATTTGTCAGAACTGCGCGGTAGTCTGCGACGCAATGATGACAACATGTGGGCCGACGGGGCTGACGGGGAATCCGACATTTCAAGACAGGCCAGTTCGTGGTGGGGGCGTGAAAAGCCGTCGTCGCGTTCTGGTGCAGATTCGATTGAAAGCATGCTGGCTGCGGCCGGATCATCCGATCCCATGCAGGTCACATGGGTCGATCCGCGTTCAGTGAGTCCTGTCATTCGATCCGTGTTTTCCCAGGGCGACACGGCACCGCCGGTGCTTTTTGGACAGACAGGCGTCATTGGTCGAGCCGACGGACTTGCCAGACCTCCGCAGTCAATGCCCACGCTGGCCAGTCATCTGCTGGCCGACACATGGGTCGTGGAAACTCTGGCCGATGCGTTGCGGCTGCATTCGCTCACCGAGGGGCATTGCCGGTTCGTGACGCTGCAGGGAGAACTGATTGAAAGCGATGGCACACTCTTCGCCGGCACAGTGCGTAATGAATCAGCTTTGCTGTCACGCAAGAGCGAACTGCGACGGCTGCGAAACGAACTGCATCGCCTGGAGCACGAAATCGCACAGCGCGAACTGATGCTGCGTTCGTTGAGTCAGAACATCATGTCCACGGACGACCAGTTAACACAGACGCGCTCAAAGGTGAACGAGCACGTGAGTCAGTCACGCAACACAGAACAAACGGTGGTTGAACAACGTCGGCAACTCAAAGAAACCCAGCGCCGAGCGGATCTGCTGGAAGCACAGGCACAACTTCTCGCCGATGAAATCGCCGACCTCGTCGCTCAGACAGACGATGCTCAACAGCAGCAGCAGTCTGGTGAAGCCCTGTTGCTGCAGCGACAGGAACATGTCGCCGAACTCACCAGCGAGCAATACAGTCGGCAGCACGAACTCGAAGCCCTCGAGCGCGATCGCACTGCCGCAAGTCTGGAACTGACGCGGTCGGAAGAACGCCTGCTGGGACTTCAGGAAGCTGTGGAGCGGGTTCGCGAAGACCTTGAGCAGCGTCAGTTGCAACAGCAGGAGGCTGATCGCCGTCTGACCGCTGCTGCGGAACGTCAGCGCGATTTGCTGATTGCAAGGCTCAACGCATCCGCCGAGGTTGCGGAACTGAGCGTGACCGATGAAAAACTTGCCACGGACGTTCATGACCGTGCCAGTACCCGCAACCGGTTGCGTGTCAATCGCAATGCAGCGACGTCTGCGGAGACTCAGATCCGCGACATCTGCCGCCAGCATGAGTCGCGGCATCATGAGACAGAACTGCAGGTCCGCAGCATCGATCATCAACTGACAACAACGGCGGAACGCATCCGCGAGGAATTTCAGATCGAAGTCAGGGAAGCGGTTGCCGCCGGTCGCTCAGCCGTGGCCATCTGGCTGCAGCGCGACACCAATGCAACCGGCAGCGATCAGGAGAACGACGCGGAATCCGATCAACCGCAAAAAACAGTGGCGCTCGCGGCGGCGGCCGAAGTCCCGCTGTTTGATGAGTCGCATCAGAGCATTATCGCCGATCCAGCTCGGTATACCGACATCCGTGGCGAGATTGATCGCCGCGTGGAACGGCTTCGGCGGCAGCTTCGAAAAATCGGAAATGTCGGCACCGAAAGCCTGGATAACCTGATCGAACTGGAGACCCGGTTTCAACGACTGCACACGCAGTTGACGGACCTTGAGGCGGCTCGCGACGCCTTGAGCGACATCGTGCGACGAATCAACGTGGAAAGCCGCCGCATGTTTCTGGAATCATTTGAAACGATTCGTGGCTTTTTCAGGGAGCTGTTCCGGAAACTGTTCGGTGGCGGCGAGGCAGATCTGATTCTGGAGGATCCGGAGGATGTGCTCGAATGTTCAATCGACGTTGTCGCCCGCCCGCCAGGGAAAGAACTGCGCAGCATCTCTCTGTTAAGTGGAGGTGAGAAGACTCTGACAGCGGTGGCACTGCTGCTGTCGATTTTCAAGAGTCGCACGAGTCCGTTCTGTATTCTGGATGAAGTCGATGCGGCACTGGACGACGGCAATATTGGCCGGTTCGTGAACGTTCTGCGGGAATTCCAGCAGAACACGCAGTTCATCATGATCACGCACCGCAAGCCCACGATGGCCGTGACGGACGTCTTATATGGTGTCACGATGGAAGAATCCGGAATCTCCCGACGCCTGTCACTGCGATTTGAAGACGTCGATGAGCAAGGAAACTTCGTGGCCACCGCGAAGAAGCCGCGCGCGGCGTGAGGCAAATGACCAATGTCCAAAATCCAATGTCCAATGTCCAAATCCCAATGACCAATGAAACCCCAGACTCTGATTGGTGACTCGCCACTCGCCACTCGCCACTCGTCACTCCTGCGATTCCTGAAAACTGAACACTGAACACTGAAAACTCAGCGTCTCCGACGCCTAACCGGTGCAGGCTGCGTGCGCATTCTTTGTGGCAGTTGTTGCAGGTCTGTCAAAGATCCTAAAGTCGTTCCCACCGAAACGACGAACATTAAGCAGGTGATTGTCATCCTGTTGTGGCGGTGGACATACTTCGGTATGGCCACCATGGGGAGGCCAGGAAGCACAATAGGCTGATTCGCCGGGGGGCAATTCAGCGTCTGACCGTAACGGCAGGGATGTCCGGACAAGGTCGCTGTCCATCATTTAGGTGATGGTACAGAGTGAATTGCGCCCCAGTGCCTTGTGCAGGCACGGGATTGCT
>JAYTAK010000962.1:0-32507 GCA_043737515.1 Candidatus Kuenenia sp.
GCCCACCGGTACAACAGCGATTCCTGTAGCTTGGACATTCATGTCCGAGATATTGACCATGCACCGTCGCATTGACGAACGACCGTCAGCGCACAATAACGATGCCGTGCATGCTGAATCTGAGGATTGAGGTTCTGCGTCAATCGCAAGACGGGATCTTCTTCCACGTCTTTACCACGCGCATTTGGACTTCCGCTGCCCGCGTGAACGGAGGCAATTGACATGGCTGCGGACGATTGAAGAAACGAGCGTCTTTGCATGGGACCTGCGGTTTATGGAATTGGTAGAGTCATGAGTCTATCTGCGAGGCTGGAATCCTTAAAGTAAGGCAGGGGTTTGGGAAAGAAAGCTCGTGACGAAGGGGCCTTCACGTGTTACAGTGGATGCTTGCCAGGATATCTTTTAGCAACTAGTGCACTGTCAACCGTGCTTTGATGTGTGCCACTGGCTCTGCCAGTGTTCTCCATCGGCATGAAACACTGGCAGAGCCAGTGGCACACAACCCATCAATTCATCACTGACAGAGCACTAGCGTCCAGCAGTTCAACTCGCAGTCGAATGGGACTGCAATTCCGGAATCGGTGCCCCGGAATTCAGGATCGGGACAGGGCGACCGGAAAAATCTGCGATCGCCAGGTGTTCGTAGTCGATCCCCAGATGCCTGTAGATCGTGGCGAGGAAATCTCCCGTGCCGACACGACGATCCACCGGGTCTTCACCTCGGGCATCGGTCGCACCAATGACTTGTCCCGTGCGGATTCCACCACCGGCGAACAGCATGGAGTTGGCTCGTGGCCAGTGGTCGCGGCCCGGCTGCACTGTGCCAGCTTCTCCGCTGGCGACGCCACCGCCGCTGCTGGCAACGTACGAAATCCGTGGCGTGCGTCCGAATTCACCCGCCACAATCACGAGCACCCGCTGATCAAGTCCACGGGCATAGATGTCTTCAATCAGTGCCGAAACTGCCTGATCGAAAACCGGAGTCCGAAACTTGTACGCATCAAAGACATGCTGATTGACGGCATGATCATCCCAGTTCTGGACTCGCCCGCACAACGGCCCGTCGAACTCGGTTGCGATGATCTCCACGCCCGCTTCCACCAGGCGTCGAGCCATCAGCAATTGCTGTCCCCAGGCGTTCATGCCGTACCGTTCGCGACTGGAAGCCGGCTCCTTTCGCAAATCAAAAGCATCGCCTGCTTTTGGACTGGTGAGCAAGCTCAGGGCCTGGGCCTCGAACTGATCGACCGCCGTCAGCGTCCCGGATGTATCCAGATCGCGTCGCAGGATGTCGAATCCGGATTTAAGCTGCATGCGGCGTCCGAGCCGTTCCTGCTGGTCTGGTGCGAGACCGACATTTGGAACTTCAAACGCGGGGTTGCTGGGATCACCCACAATGGCAAACGGTGTGTGCGATGGTCCCAGATAGGTCGAGCCCGCGATCGTGAAACTGTCGTATCGATCCACCGGATTAATCGCCACATAGTTCGGCAGGTTTCGCGAGGCATCGTGCCGCACAAAATCCGCGACCGACATCCAGTCCGGTAGCCGCGGCGTTAATTTGTCCTGCGGATCCGGATCACCAGCGAGGACCTGCAACGATCCGGCAGGATGCCCGCCGCCCGTGTGGGCAATGGAGCGGAGGATGGCATACTTGTCGGCAATCTTTGCGAGACGAGGCAGGAGTTCAGAGATTTGAATGCCGGACACGTTGGTGTCGATTGCCGAGTACGGTCCGCGAAATTCGGACGGAGCCTGCGGTTTCGGGTCAAACGTTTCCAGATGACTCGCGCCACCCCGCAGCCAGACCATGATCACTGCGGTCCTGGGAGCCCCCGTCACCGATTTCGCGGCCGCCTGAAGACGAAACACATCCGCCATGCTCAGTGTCGTAAAGCCTGTCAGCCCGGCCTGCAGCAACTGGCGGCGGGACACAATCGCCCGCGATCGGCGAACCCGGGGCGATGTTGGGGAGTGCTGCATGCTCGTTGCTTTCTCAGAATCACATTGCACACGATCCGGCATCATGCTGCCTTGAGGCGTGGACTATATCCGTTCACGCGACATGCCGGAACAAACTTTGACTCAAACCCTGCGGTGCCTACCCTGCCGTGCCAACCCTGCGGTGCCTAGCTTTGCGGTGCTTGACACCCACGAGCTTCGCGTTTCGAAAGGCCGTCGCGGCGAAGACAATTCCACGCTGCTCGGAGCACTGCTGGTGACCAGCATTCAGCAGGCAGCGATGACTAGAACGGACGTCCCCGAAATCGAACGCCGTGATTTTCCGCTCTACGTCGATGAATTCCAGAACTTCACCACCGGAAGTTTCGCGACAATACTCAGCGAAGCCCGCAAGTACCGTTTGGCTCTGATCGCGGCGCACCAGTATCTGACTCAACTGGACGAGCCTACCGCCAACGCCGTCTTCGCCAACGTCGACTCCATCATCACCTTCCAGGTCGGCAGCGACGACGCAGAACGCCTCGCGGAGCAACTCGGCAAATACCACGGCCAAATCACTCCAGAAAATCTCACCGGCCTCAACAAATACACCGCCTGCGTCCGCCTCTTGATTGTTGGCATGCCAAGTAAACCGTTTTCGATGCAGACGCTGCCGCCACCTATCAATGAAATTGATCAGGGAAGAGCGGAAATTGTCAGGCGTGCAACGCAACGGAGCATTGGAAGCACCATTCGCCTTGCGGACGTGAGAGCGCGACGCTCTTTGCGTTTTCTCTAACTTGCTGTGCAGGCGAAGCATTTATGGACAGTAGTGGTGAAGTGCCACGTGCCATGACAGCACTCGCCCCGCGACTATCTTCCCCCGGACTTCACCTCGCCCGACTACAAAATTGCCCAAGAGTTTCAGCTCGCTTCACGATTCAAAATATCACTACGCGGTCGGCGATTCAGAAAATCCTCACCGGCCTGGATCTGTGATTGAGTTTCTGTTGATCTCGGAAATGGGCGAGCCGAAATTGCCGCTGATCGCCCATTCGTACCGTTTGCCTTTTACGGGATCCAAAGATCCCTGAATCATGTTCTCGACTAGTTCTACGCGCCAGAAGCGTTGTGCGGCTATACCATCTGCGGCCACACGATAGGTAAACACAAAATCACCGATCGGGAGCAGCGAGTCTTTCGTTTCCTTAGCTTTCACGTCGATGTGTATCCCATTGGAGATCATAATCCGAATATCAGTATTTAGACCATTCTTGATCTCAACGTCGCAGTTTAACAGTCCATCAACGTCAGGATGATTCGCGGTCCCAACAGGTTTACCCTTGGCAAGGCAAATCGCTGCAATCCGGTTATCAACCAAGCGAATCTCTTGCATTGTGTCTTCCGGAAGTGCGAGAGGCGTGTAGGTGTCAAGCACGTTCATTTGAGCAAACACTAATCGCCGATTCTCACTAAAGCGTAATGTTCCCCATGGCCCGCCTTCCTTGAATCCCTTGAAGCCGAAAGGCGAGTTTGCAACATCCGGAGCCTGCATAAGCCACGGGAAAGTACCGTCCTTCGATGCAACCGCGGCGCAGTACTGCCACATGGAGGGGATCGACAAATCAGCCCATTGAGCGTACTTTGCGGCTTCTTCGTACGTTACACGTACGGAATCATCGTCCTTGCCGCGCAGCGGACGTCCATTTATCCAATCCGTCGGCGGCGCAGCACCCGATTCCATCACATATCGATGGTACTCGGAGTTTGTGACAGGCGATCGATCCATAAAAAATCCGGTGACGAACCGTGCTCGATCGGCTCCACCGTTATAGAGAAAAACAGTTGACCCAGATTGCCCACTGGTTAGTGTCACTGTCAAGTCACCACCGATGAGGTTGAGTTTTGGTGCAGGTGTCAAACGCATTGAAGGGACCAGTAGCATTTCCTTCTGCGTTTTGGGATGTTTCCAAACATCGCCGGATTTGGCGTCATCTGCAGGTAGCTGGTACGCACTAATTTGCCCACAACAGAAAACAAACAGGCTCAGCAGGAGCAAGTGTGACCTCAGCATTTGGTACTTCCTTTGGGACAAAACGTAAATTGTCAGCGTTCGTCACGGCTCAAAATATTATTACCGGACGGGCTGCTTGACACGCATCAAGGTCATGTCGATTTCAACTTTTGCTCCGGTCGAGCCACCACCGTAACTGGCTTTGACTCGCAGCTTGTTCGCCTCGACAAGGCTTGCGGTAAAAGTGTCATCCGGCAAACGAACCATTTTAGAACGCATGCCCGACATCAAAATTGACCTGACGTTTCAATGGCCGCAGCGACTCAGAATATTCCCACCGGGCGGGTGATCTCAATCAACCGGGCCAAACATATGCAGCCTTGCCGTCTCCATCGTAGAAGGTCAGGCCACGATAAAAATTAGCCGCGACGTCATTTCACCTCGTCTGGTTGCTCTATTGTCATCGGCACGGGCAGACCGCCGAGAATCAGGAGTCGCAAGCCTTCAATGCCTTCCGGAACCGAAAAAATGACGTCCACAAGAAAGTCACTGCCTTGTATCACTTCTCCCCCCGTAAAGATCATGAAGCTGGCCTTACCATCCTTGCCGGAAACGGTGTACGACAAACCCCGAAGTTTCGTGCAGTCTTTGCAGACATGAATGCAGGAGATCAAATCCCCTCCCGGCGTGAGCAGGAAGAAATGTTCGTCGAGAGTCATCCGATGCGGTTTACTAAGATCTTCGCCAACTTCTGCAAACCCTACGCCGTGTATTACTTTCTTAAAGTCGCTAAGCGACCAGAGCGTATAACTCGGATCGGAATCACTACTGATATTCTCAACTCGGGTCGTGACCCGTAAGAGGTGAAATCCGGCATCCGGTGTCAGGGTGAACTGTTGAGTGAAATCTCCTTCCGTGTAGGCTTCTTTCAACCAAGTTGCCTTGGGCTCGTGAATCTTCCAGATCGGACGATCAATCGGCTTTCCAGAGAAAAGATCAGACTTAAGCCTAGGCAGCGCGGCCTTTGCTTCCGGCAGGCCGTCCTTGCGAACCTTTTCGGCGACACTCAACGCGATGAGAGCTCCCCGCAAGTCGCGCGACGCAACTGCCGCCGCGAAGTCTCGCCGGAGGACGTCAATAGCCCGTGGCTGAACTGCGACTACGGCTTTCTCTAACCATGCTCGTTGCGTATCGGTCGGTCGATCCTTGTCTTCCAGTTTCCGATTCAGTATCTCGTTAAGCGTCAGATATGCTGAGACTTGGTCTCCAGCGTAGTTCGCCATCACCGTATCCAGTTTCTTCTTCGTTTCCTCAGCCCATTCCAAGTTCCCAGGGGTCGCAGGAAGCGTCGGCGGCGGACCAAGGGCAGGAAGTTCAGGCTGCGCAAAGTCCGCAGGAAAGAGTGGCGACGGATTTTCAGCGTTCTCACCGTCCAGTTCTGCAAATACCCCAACGACATCACCGTTGAGAACGCCAAATCTCAACCGGCCATAATCGTACCACACAATCTTTGCCGGTTCAGCCTCCATGTTTACTGTACCGTCGTTCCGCAGCGAGAGGTCACCCCGAACTTCCTTCGATCGCTCCTCACCCAGAATCATCTTGACTGCGGAGATAGCAGATGTCTCACTTCCTTCGACAATGACATACTGAAGACACCCTTTTGGGGATATGCTCTCAAGATATGTCATTGCAGAATGCAGAGAACTAGAAAGCGGTTTTTTGTAAAGCGTGGTTCTAAGGTATGTCACCACTTCGCCGTCCCCTCGAATCACGGCAACCTCTTCCGCAGTAACGACCGACCCAGCGCTCCTGCCGACGAGTTGAAAGTGATTGCAGATCCCGAGGAGTTTCAATGCCTCCTCGAACTGAGGCCACTGGATCGGCACTGCTTCGTTGTTCGCTACTCCTGTTTCTGATTGTGCGTCAGTTTCAACGGCTGGAGTCTCAGTTGTGTGCTCAAGTTTCGGAGGTTCAGGAAACGTTGATTTCGCCGCAATGAGTGGGGCTGGCTGTTCAGCTTGCACTGACGGAACCCGTTCTTCGCTGAGAGCAGAAGATGGAGTGTCTGCTATCGAATTTGCGTCGGCCCGAGATTCGATCGTTACAGCCGCATCGGTAAAACCCTTTTCCTCTGCCTCGACCGCGTCTGTCGCCGGTTCACTCTGCACCAGCGATGTGGACTGCGTATTAGCGACTGTGTTGGGAACTGAAGTCTTGTCCGATCGATTTAGCAGCAGGACAATTCCAACGACAAGCCCGAGAAAAACACCGCCACCGATTAGGCCGACCAAATATGACGGCGCTGACTTCCGGGATTTTGGCGTGCCTGCCCTTGTCGACTTCTTTGGGGCCAAGGAGGCCGTATTTGTTCCAGAACGCAGCTCGCCTGGAATGGTGACGACCTGACTGCATGCTCGGCATTTGATACGTTTGCCTGCCATTTCACCCTTGACACGATACTTTTTGTCGCAGCCAGGACAAATCACTGATATCGACATCGAAGGTCTCCGTCGGTAGATGAAAACTCGCTTTGCGGCATGACGATTTGTGATCTATGCCGCCGCATCGATCGGCGCTGAACTTTTCCACTTTATGGGGTCCAGTGAGTCCAGGCGGAATCAATCCAGGCCACCCGACGGAGAACGTTTCAAGCACATCGCGATGTGCTGCCAGTATTCCCTTCTATTCGAGTGGTTTCCATTTGGTAATACTCTTCAGTGGCATCCAGTTCGTTGTGCCTTTCAATCTGATGCGCAATCCTTCGAGGTCTGTCTTGTTGATCGCGAACGTACCAAATCCAAGGTAGTAGAAATCTTCTCTCCCTTCAGACTTGACGAAGGCTTTGAAGAAGAACTCACGGTTTGCTTTCTTCGGATCCTGAATCTCCCAGTCATCCTCGGATATTTTCTCAATATTCATCACGTTAGGATCGAAGGTCATGCCAAGTTTCACGTAGTAGCCGTCCTGGAAATTCAGCGATCCAAGCGACGTCCCAAGAAAGCCCTCGACTACTTCCCATGCGTCGGTGTCATTCGAGTCAGCAGCAGCCAGATCGTTTGGTTCTTTGGCGTCAATCTTCCAGTTTGGGATGGCATCAAACGCCGTTCTGGCATCGGTCAAGGCCGATTCAGCTTTGGCCACATCCGTGAAGCGACCGATCAGTCTCCAGTCTCCGATGGGAGGCGGAGCGTCCATTGCTTTGGCTTTGGAGCCAGCGTCTTTTTTCGTCTGCCGGGGTCGAATGTACTGGGCCATGTGATCCACGACAGCATCGACGGCTGCCTCCGGTCCCTCGATCACGTGGAATTCCACCGCCGGGACAGGGAAATACTCCCCTCCGGTGCGAAACTCCGTAGCGTTGTCCTGCAACACGGCAGCGTTCACGACTACGTTTCGGACCGTTGTCCGCTTGACCTCTGTATGAAACGTATTTTCAATCACCGCGATCGCAAAATGGTCCCCTTTGCCCTTACGAAAAAACCTCTCGACCTTTTTGTGGAGCTTGGCCTTTTCAGTGGCCATGAACTTCTCATCCGCAGCCTCGTCAGCCGTGGAATTCTGACAGAAGCTGATAAAAAGGGCCAATGCCCCGCAACACAAAACCATCAATGGCAAACGGATCAGCACAGCGTACACGGGAAATTCCTCGCAGAAAAGTCGCGAAACCTGGCCGAATTTGAAGTTCGTGACCTTTCAGGGGCCAGACTGCATTCAGTTCTCAGGCAGATTAACGACCGTTGGTCCGGAACGGAACCATCCCGCCATTCACAAAAACCAAGTTGGGTCTGTCATAAGAACCGAGCGCCTCCGCTGATTCGTTCCGCAGAAAATAGATCTTGTGTGGAGAATCCAGAAAGTAGAGCTGCCACGACTTCCATGGCCACCGCCCACGGGCACTGCGCTTGGGGTCGTGACACACTTCGATCCATCGGGAGCAATCCGTTCAGACACAACTTAGTGCGGCAGTTGGTCTTGCATTCAATATCTTCTTGCGATTGATCATCGGATGTCTGATTTGCCGGCGAGCGTGTATGCCGCTCTGCCATCAGAACCTTCCCCCGCAATTAACTCATCGATGACAGCGACGATGAGATCGTCGTCGAATTGTTCGGTATCGATTGGACGATGTGGATTTGCCGACGGCAATTCGCGAACATCGTTCTGCCTCATACTTGTCAACACAGCAAGCGACAGTTGTGGAATGCCAGCCAAGCTGTCTGGCTTATCAAGCAGAGTCGTGGCTGCGATCGTGAACTGAACTTCAAGGCTCCAGGGACTGAGTTCTCCTGTGGTGCTGATCGCTCGAATCCATGCGCGGTAGGTGCCGCTCGGCAGCAGACTGGTCGGTGTGTAGCTGGTGCCCGTGAGGTTCGGCTGACGGATGATCTGAGTCTGACCACCAACCTGATTGACCCACAAGTCATATCGTACGGCATCATCGACCGGACGCCAGTTGAACGTCGGAGTGCTGTCGCTGGTACTGCCCAGCGGAGTCAGCAGATCCGTCCGGCCACCGATGTAAATGTCGATCGGAGCGGTCCAGAAGCTGCGGACTCCCTGAGCACTCACACCGATCGCCCACCAGCGATACGGGCCGTCGGCAATTGGTATCGACGGGGTAAAGTTCAGGCTTGTGATATTTTTCTCGTGCAACGTCGTGGCACCCGTGTTCCGGTTGCGGAGGAACACCTCAGATGACGCTGCACCGGGAAGTGCGTTCCAGGCAAACGTGGGAGTCCGATCAAACGTCGGGTTCTGTCCCTGTGTAATCGTCGGCGCTCGCATGGTTACGAATTCGATACCTATCGACCATGTTCCGGCTGTGCCGTCGGCTGCGATGCCTCGGACCCACGCTCGGTACACGCCAAGCGGCAGGTCCACACCAGGAATGAACGACGTCCCGGTAACGTTCATGTTGCGAATATGCTGAGTGATGCCTCGCGAGACATCGTCGATCCAGACGTCGTATTTCACGGCACCCGGAAGACCATCCCAGCTGATCGTCGGACGCAGTGTCGGCTGCTCCCGGATGATCGGATGCAACGTCACCACCGTGTTGATCACAAACGTGGACTTCGGCGACCACGGCCCGACGTTGCCATTGTTCTTTGCCCGTATCCAGAGGCCGAGCTTGCCAATTCCAAAGTCCACCGGCGGCGTATAGGAAGTCCCGGTGACTGTCGCTTGATGAAACGGACTTGTGCTTGGATTCTTCGTCACCCAGATTTCGTATTCCGTAGCACCTGGACCAGAAGTCCACGAGAACATCGGCCTCTGAGCACCAGTCGATCCGGAAGGTTTCTTGATCACTGGCGCGTCACGCAGTGGAAACGGTAATAAGTAGTAGGGGTTAATGGCCAGTTGGGCGAAAACATTCCAGGCAGTCGCGCCGACATGAGAACGGTCGAAGTACCTGAATTGAGCCCCGTCGGAAGTCTGAAATCCTGTCGATAATCCGTCATGAAGTGCGGCGCGCAGGGAGCCGCGAGCCTCGGTGGGTGCAGTGCTTTGAATCTGTCGCAGAACGCTCCGGAGGCTTACAGCACGAGAGTCGTCAATGCCGGAGTATGCGACAGCCATTTGTCCGGTCCCTTCCGGCCAAATACCATCTTTGTCATCATTGAAGTCGAACCCTGAAAGGCCTGCCTCGGGAGTAGCAAAGTTCGTGTCGATCCCGGCAAACAACTGCGGATGGACGCCCGGAATTTCTGAATTTGCCAGGATGCTCCACGCCTGAACATCCAATGGCAATTGGCCTGCGTTTTGATTTTTCGTATTTGGATTGGTTGTCCCGGCGAGGAAACTGTTTTTCGATTCATCCCACATTGCGTCAACAAAGCTGCGAGCTTTCTGAGCCTCGTTTCGCCAGGCAATTTCCCCCGTGATTGCGTACATTGTCATGAATGCCGCATAGATGTCGATATTGTGCTCGGAACTTGAGTACAGACGTTGTATTGGTGTCGGTCCCTCGACGTCCTCAACACCGCTGCGAAAACCGGAAAACGCATCAGATGAAACGTGTTGTGACCGGATGAATTCGCCGATGCGTCGCGCAGCGTTCAGGTAGGATTGGCTGCCCGTCTTCCGATAGACCGCCAAAAGCGAAATCATCGCCCAGGAATTGTTCCCCGTATCGACAGCTTTTTGTTCGACTTCATAGAAGGTCTGCTGACTATCGACATAGAAACCCGCGACCGGCACAGTCCCGGACTTGTTGTTCGGTGTCCATCCCGGAGGTGATGCAATGTCGCCGGCGCTGTAGTCCGAACGCAACCTGCCATCAATAAACGTGCGGTCATGGTCTGTTGCATAGACGAAAGCATCTCCGATCAACTTTGCACGGCGAATGCTGTCCAGTGTACCGTCAGCGAGGAAGGCCAGCAATGCCAGTGCATTGTCATATGTATACGCCGTGTTGCGGAGCACAAAATCAAAGTCATCGTCCCGGTTGGCATCGAAGGGGTCTGTTTGCCGTGGCAGGGTAGTAAAGCTTTTCAGAAACCGCGGTTGATTCAGCCTCGCCTCACGACCAGCGTCATTCAATTCGTACTGGAGATCATCGAGATAAAAGACGGCCCCGTTGGGATTTTTCAGCAGACTCGCCGACCAGCCGAATCCGCCAAGCACATAACGAAGATTGGCACCACTCAGGTTGATGGTGAATTTCTGCCAATCCTGAGTTAAAGTTGTCACGGTCCCGAGGGCCGGGATTCGTGGTGAGGAATCGGGGAAAGGTGATGTCGCAACTCCTGACTCAGCATTTCGACCCACTCCGCCAAGAAAGAACTCAATTTTCTCTCCTCCGACTTCACCGCGTGCCCAAAACGTCAGAGCAGTGGCTCCCGAGAGGTCAATCCCGGCATTATCGACCGTTCCAAAATTGACTTTTGGCTATGTCTCCCCGTTCGGAAGGATTCCGTTTTGAAAGTACACGCCGCCGTATGGGGCACCAGTCGACAGAAACTCTGAGCGGATTGCTGTAGCGCCGGAATGTGTATTCTGAGAAAAGTCCCCGCGCAGACTGACAGGGGCAGATGCATCTGGAAGTTTTGCAATAGCGTGAAAATGATTTCCTGCAGAGCTTACGTCGTCATAGATTGGAAATCGATTGTGAAATTGATCCATGACAGCACGAAGATAATCAAGACTTTGCTGAGCAGAATTACTCTCGTCCGTCGTTGGCGAAAGGGGAAGCCGGTCCTCAAGCAACTCTAACCAATGGCACTGCATATTCGTGCCACTGCGCCGTCGGCCACCAGCACTTGCTGAAAGGAGTTTCCGAAGCTGCCTCAACCAGTTTCCAAAGCCTGACACGGAGTTGCGATTCATGATATTCTCCTTCAAAGATGCGCTGAGATTCGCGTAAGCGGATGAAAAAAGAGCCAATGTCACTCCCACGCAGTCATATTCTTGAGCCCTGCCTTACACCGACTGCACGAGTTTGTCGATCTTGTTCTCGACCAGGGCGTCTGTGATGATGCTGCCGTCGTAGGGGAGTTCTTCGTAAATCTCGAGCAGTAGATTTTCGACCCCGGCGAGAATCCGGCATTGTTCCTTGACCGACACGTCTGCCCCATCCTTCAAGTCACCGGACTTCGCCTCATACGCGACGACGAAGAACCTTTGGACTTTGGGGAGGGCTGCATAATGTTTGATGGCGTCCATCGCAGATCCGGCAATTGACTTAGGGTCAAACATATTGAGATTGCCGCGGCCTTTCAGGCAGGAAGCCACCTGGACGATTTTCATATCGATCGGGGAACCCATTCCAGCCAGGGATTGAGACGCCCTTTGGATTTCTCCACCACTGGCAACCGTGTAGGCTGGTTTCGTCAGTGACTGACCGCCGAGTCCC
Source organism: Candidatus Kuenenia sp. (assembly GCA_043737515.1). GTDB lineage: Bacteria > Planctomycetota > Planctomycetia > Planctomycetales > Planctomycetaceae > SXXK01. The sequence continues at coordinate 11,814 of JAYTAK010000962.1, forward strand.
GCCAGCATCGCGTCCATCGGGCCGCTCGGGTAGTCCATGCCCATGTACTTTTCTGCTAATGCGACGACATCTGGCTTGGCGCGCATTTTCGGTTTGGGCGAAGTGGCCGCCTCTCGCTCGGGTGACGTCGGCTTTTTGTCGGCTACCGGAGCAGGTTTCGATGAACCGCCAAAGAGTTTTTTCAAAAAGCTCATTGTCTCGCGTCTCCTTTTGTTTGCCCAACGTTCAATGAAAACCGACCGCGGCCAGAGCGATGTGTGAACAGTGCCAATTACCTGTGCAGGGTGACGAAGCTGGGTCTGTCGAATGAACCGAGCGCACCCAGCGATACGTTCCAAAGAAAATGTAGATTCTCCCGAGAATCTGAGGAGAACGAGTTTTTTGAGTTCCCGACAATCACTCGGGATTCAGCATTTTCATGACCTTGATGAAATCGTCGCGTTCGCGAAGTGGATTCAGATCCACATCTGATTGGTACTGTTCGATCTCGGTAAAGCCGGTCTCGACAGCACGTCGCAGAAACAGGACTGCTTGTATTGCGTATTCCTCGGATCGTGATTTCTTTTCGTCGTCTGTCAGTGCACCGTCCGCGTTGACTTTGGGAATCGCCGTTGCCAACGTGCAGGCAACGTTGTAGACATCGACCGCAGTGGCCTCTTCCGTTTGTGCAACTTCCTGTGCAGCGGCAACGCCGCGAACGTATTCGCCTGACGCTACAGTTTCGTAGGCAGACCGAACCCGTTCATCGGGCGTTTGTGCGGTGCTCGGTGAGGATGCATCCGCATCCGTTAACAATTCGGATTTAATCACCCCGCGAAGGACCTGTCCTCTTCCGGAAGCTCGACCACCTGATGACAGCTCCAGCAACGCAGCATCGAATTCACGGTGCGCGGGCAGAAATGGGCCATCGTCGAACGAAATCTCGACGTCGGTGGACTGGTCATCCTCCGGGATTTCGACCGCTAGAGCTAATCCGAGGCGATCGTAGACCTGAAACGGAGAAGACGAGGTGGCCTTCACGACCGCGTGAAACCCGTTGCGACCTCCAAATTCCGAGATCAGAGTTGCAGTTTGAGTTTCAAGTCCGCCGTATTTGATTCTAAATCGCTTTGGAATCAATTCCCGAATACATCGACGTTCAGCTTCTTCCCTCTTTTCGATCTCCTTCAGTTGCGAAATGTCGCGAACGGCACGGAGTCCGCCCGGCATCAATTCGCCAGTCCAGACAGAGGCCACGACGACCAGATACTTCTTTCCCACAGGCGGTTCGACGTATGGATTGTCCTGAGGTCGGCCAAGGACCATGGGCAGCCGATCGGCGGTTGCGTAGCCCAGCACTCGGCATCGATTCTGTCCGGAAGGCGGTTGAGTAACAGAGGATGCAGGCATCTTCACGTCCGTCTTCAGGTTGATCGTGGAATCCGGAGTGCCATCGAGCACTTGAATGTTGTCGCTTTCCTCGGAAGCATATACCATTTTGTTGCCGTCCGGGCTGAACGCAACGCAGTTCCGACCCGGCAGTGCCAACAGCTCCACACCCAGCGACAGATCCCAGACTCGGACAAACCGATCATTCACGTCTCGCCCTGCAGACGCGAGCCGCGTGTTATTGTCATTGAACGCTACCGACTTTACCGCGCCGAGATGCCCACTCAACGTCTGAATGAGTTCGCCATTTTCCGGGTTCCAGATGCGAATGTCCTGATCTTCGCCACCCGAAGCAAGTGTCTTGCCGCTTCGATCAAACGCAACCGTGAGCACTTTGCCTGAGTGCCCGGTTAAAGTACTGACCAGTTGACCACTTGAAGCATCCCAAAGATGCACTCGTCCCCGTCCTTCCGAGTCAAGTGTCCCCCAGTGGGCAGAAGCAATCCAGCGACCCATCGGATCCACCGCAATTGATTCGACATGCCCCATCCGGTCGGAGATCTTCAGCAGTTCTTCCCCGGTTTCGGGATCACACACATGGATGGTGTCATCCCAGCCACCGAATATGACGCGGTGCCCGTCGTGGCTCCAGGCGACTGTCGTAATGAGTTGTGACGCTTCGAAGACTCGCAGTTCCGTTCCGTCCTTCGCGTTCCAGATCCGGACGGTGCCGTCCGAGCCTGCCGAAGCAATTCGCGACCCGTCCGGGTGTATCGCGACACAGTGGACTTCACCACCGTGCCCGGCATAGGTTTCGATGCTGCTGACAGGAGGAGGACCGTCTGCGATCGGCGCATAGTTGACGATGTGCTTTCCGAATTCGCGCACCTCGCTGCCGGATTGTAGATCCCACAACCGGACCGAATGATCTTGACTGCCGGTCGCAAGCCAGCGACCTGTTGTGTCGTACGAAACTGAATAAGGTCTAAGTGAATGGCCACGCAGCTCCTGAAGTCCGTTGACTCTGTCTAAGTTCCACAGTCGCACTGTGCCGTCATTTGACGCCGTGACCAACTGCTTGCCGTCGCCACAAAAACTCACACGACGGACATCCTTGTCGTGACCGTGAAATGTGCGAACCTGCTTTCCCCATGGCAATGACCACAATGACAACAATCCGTCACCTGTGGCAGTTGCCAAAATCTTGCCGTCCGGGCTGAAGGCAAGATCCGCAATGCTGGAATTTCCTGTTTCGATACTTCGGAGAATGTCACATGACGGCAGGGTTCGCAATTCAACTTCCCCGCGTGAACTTGTGGTGGCAAGCAGTTTTCCGTCGGAGCTGATGGCACACTGCAGGCTGGATGGATAGGTGAGTTGACTCGTCGCAATCATCGACCAGTCATCGGTCTTGATCACCCGAATGGTCTCATCCTCTGCCACCGTGACCAGCAAGTCGCCGGTCTGTGAGAATTTGGCGTCACCGAGAATCGTTTGAAGATCTGTCAGCGTCCTTTCAGGTTCGCCGTTGTCCGCATTCCACAATCGCACCATTTTGTCCTCGCCAGCCGTCAGCAGAACTCTGGAGTTTCCCTGCCAGGCCAACGCTTTGATTGGCAGAATGTGAGCTTCAATTGTTTGACGGCGGCTGCCGGTCGCCACATCCCAAACACACACCACGCCTTCCTCGTCGCCCGACGCTAACAGAGTGTCGTCCGGCGAAAACGCAAGCGAGTTGATAGCAACGGCATGAGCATCAAGAATCAATTTTGGCTCTCGGTCATTTGTCGATGCGACATAAACTCGATGGTCATCGCCCGCATAGGCAACGACATTCCCCGTTCTGCTTGCGGCAACGCACCGCGCAACACCGTGACCCAATCGAAATATCGTCTGCTCCTCTTGACAGGCACGAACAAGATAATTCCATTCCCAGCCACGGACATCCGGCAACCCTGGAGTTGGAACGAGACTGTTTAGAAGCCCCAGCGCATGTGCGATGCGCCCCGAATCGCGCGACTCTTGCGCCAAGGATACAGCATAAGCGTTTTTGAAACCCTGAATGCCTTCCAGTCGCTCTTCTGCAAGCTCTCGATGGAGCTTTTCCCGTTCCCATGACTTCGTGGTGATGACAGAAAACACAGACACCAGCAGCAGCAATACAAGGCCGGCCCCAGTCATGACCGCCCAACCAGGGTGGCGACGTACAAATCGCCGCAGACTTTCGTTGAAGCTGGGATGTCGTGCTAACACGCGATCATCGTCGAGAAACCGCCGCAGATCTTCTGCCATCTCGGCGGCCGACTGATAACGATCGATTGGTTGCTTGCGCATGGCCTTGCGGCAGATGGCTTCGAGGTCAGCGGAAATGCCTGTTGCAATCTGGTTCATCTCAGGTACGGACCAGATGTAGTTGGAAAGGCACTTCTTTGATAGTCCATCGTCAAACGGTCTTTTCAGAGTCAACAGTTCAAACAGGATTTCGCCAAGAGCAAAGATATCACTGCGTTTATCCGCCGGGCCACTCACAAATTGCTCCGGCGCCATGTACTGCGGGGTGCCGCTGATTCCAGGAACAGGAACATGGGTCGTTGCAAATCCGCCGCCAATTCCACCCTGTCCGCCAGCTTGCACCGGCACTTGACGATCAACCGCCGGCATCGCAGGATGCGAATTTCCCGCTACCAAGCTGCGGGCCACTCCAAAATCGATGATCCATGGATGTTCGTTTGCCTCAATCATGATGTTCTGAGGCTTGAGGTCACAGTGGACGTAACTGTTTTGGTGGACATGTTCGACCGCTTCACAAAGTCGCCGGACGCATCGAACCACAGAATCGATCCATCCCTGAGAAACGGGAAACGGTGCCGCGAGTCGAATTCCTCGAACCTGAGCGGACCCGGGATGCGATTCGGATACAACTTCCGGCGGAGTCTCGATCACCGGCACGGTCATTGGAGTCCGAACCCGAACCGGAATTGTAGTTCCAGTTTCACTTGCCACTTCTACTTCCGTTGTCTGCGGTGGCGAGTCTTCCTTCTTTTTTGGTTCGGGTTCCGCTTGGATCCTGCCGACGACATGGGCAAGATCGGACGCACCGCCACTTTTGGTGGTTGGGTGTCCCAGTATGGCACCCAGTGTCGTCCCGGGAACCAGTGACATCGCGTGCCAGAAGATGCGAACGGAGATGTGCGGTTGTGCCGGTGGATGGAAGACTTCATCGCCCCCGGTGAAAACCGGAAGCACATTCGTGTGATGCAGATTGCTGATCACTTGGCGCTCGTGTTCGTGTCGAAGTACCTGGCTCTGCTCACTTGCAGCTTCTGTCGGCTTGCCGCCTGCCCGTGGCTGCGAAATCACAGTGACTTTGACAGCGACGATTCTGTCCAGCGAAAGTTGCATGGCTTCAAATACAGCGCCCATCCCACCATGACCCACGAGCCTGCGCAATTCGAATTCGCCAATCTGCCGCGGAATAAATGACTTCCATGAGTTCCAGTTGAGAGCCGACGAATCCGCTGCCTGTGCCTCCGCCGCCTGTCCCAGCACCGAATCCATGTCATGGTAGACCCCGAGGATCGATTTCAACTTCCCTTCCAGTTGCGGGTAATCGCGACAGAACTGCTCCACCAGATTCGGTTTATCGTCCGATGCGGCCTCCTCGTACCGACGCAAAAACTCATTGATCTCATCCGGCCATTGTTCGTCAGAGTCCGTGCTCATCATTCCTCCTCCAGCCGATTTGCCGCCCGGCAATCGCACGTGATCGCAAATATGAACTCACACGTTACCGATCTGCGAATCCGGAAACTCGCTGTTCCAAAGCTTTTGAAATCGTCTGATCGCGTCGAAGTGCTTCTTGCGTGCCGCGGCTTCGGAGGTTTCCATCAACACTCCAATCTCATGAAACGACAATCCGTCCATGTTGCGCATCGTAATGTTTTCACGATCGCTCGTCCTGAGTTGTTTCAGCAGTTCAACGGCGCGACTGGCGGCTTCCTGACGGGCAAGTTTTGTCAGTGGCCCCGTCAATGATTCTACGATTTGCGATTCCCCAAGAGCCTCGATCCAGGACTCGAAATGACCGGCGGCGACGTTCTTGCGTTTCCCTTTCCGTTCACTCCGCCAGAGTTCCACGAAGGCGTCGCGTGTCTGGCAATACACCCACGCGCGCTCAGGTAGTGCATCGGGGGCATTCGGATCGTATGAATTCCATCGATTCCAGATGCGAATTCTCGCCTGCTGCAGCACTTCGCCGGCAAAGATCTCTTCGTTCGGCATTCCATGCGTGCGTTTGCCGACCCAGCGTTTCATATCAGGTTCGTATCTTTGGAACAGCGGACCAAAGCTCACGGCCTCTGACAGCGTGTCCATCGACGGATCTCCGGTAGGATTTGGGAAGCAAGCGACATCGAGCGGCGTGATATTGGCGCAGGATGCGCGATGTTCAGCCCATTGCAGTACAGCTGAAGTCTGATCCGAACGGCGCAGACATTCCGTTCCAGGCAATCCTGAGATTTTCCGAATTTGCCCGGAAAGAGCAAGTTGGTGGCCAGGAAAAATCCGCGGAAGTCGTGGTCAATGAAGCAGATGGACTGCGAAGATGCACTGAGAGCTTTGGAAAAGGACAGTGGTTTGATTCTTGCCTGCCAGCCATGGCCGCAATCGAATGTTGTCATCCCCGAAAGTGTCATGCGCAAGTTGACTGCGCAAATCAGCGTTGAATGAAGCTCAGCCGGGTTGTTTCCTGGATCGCCTGCCCGGCATGCGAAGAATCAGGGCACCGCCGCTGAGGATGAGGGCGGCACCCAGAAAATAGGGCAACGAGGTCGACTGACGCAGCAATGGAATGCCGAGCGCCGGACCAAGGATGCGCGCCAGCGAAGACAGGCTCTGACCGGTGCCCAAGACAGATCCTTGCTCATCGCTCGTCGCGGCTTGTGACAGCATCGATTGCAGAGACGGCGTCACGGCGGAAAATCCAATCACGACGATGGGCAGGATGAACCATAACGCCATGCCCGGCAGGATCTTCAGACCGGTGAACCCAATCAGTGAAAAGCCGATCGTCATCAGCGTCACACCGATCAACGCCATGCGACGTTCGCCTAGTCGAGGCAACAGACGACGCACGAGCATTCCCTGTCCGATCGACAGCACAAGGCCGACGTAGGCGTAGAGCAGAAAATTCCATTGCGTGCTGTAACCGAATTCACTGGTCAGCAGCGACAATGTGCTTTCAAACTGCGCGAAGCCAAATGTCGTGATGAACACAGCAAACAGGATGATCGACATGCCGGGAGTTGAAAGATGACGTATCGCTTCACCCGGCCGAAACGCGCGGTGCGATGATCGTTGAGCCTGCTCGGATGGCCTGCGCGATTCCTGAAGTTTCACCGTGGCCAGCAGGAACGCCAGCGCGGAGAGAATGGACGCCACGTATCCCGGCATCCCGGACGGCGGTGCCACCAGGCGGTTTTTGAGATCGACTCGGGGCAGCGGTGCCGCCAGCAGCGAAGCGATTGCTTCCCGGTTAGCATCAGAAATCTTTACATCCCGATACACCTCATCCAGAAACTGCTGCTTCGAGACCGGAGTGGTGTCCTCACTCCAGGACTTGACCATCGCCCATTGCGGATCATTCAGCGCGACGGCTGCGTCATTTGAAACACAGATCGCGCCGATCAGCGGGCCGAATGTAAAGCCGATTCCAAACGCGGCACCGATTAATGCCATGCCTTTGCCGCGACCTTCCACGCCGGTACAGTCGGCAATGACAGCCTGAGCCGTCGAGATCGTCGCTCCGGCGATGCCCGCTCCAATGCGGGTGACGTACATCCAAACCAGCGGACTGAATCCCAGAATCAATGCGTCGCGGCCCTGAGCTGACACGTATCCAAACAGTCCGTAAGAGATTGTGGATCCCGCGAGCCCGAGCATCAGGATCGGTCGACGACCGATCCGATCTGACAGGCCGCCCCACATCGGCGCGAAGATAAACTGCATGGCCGAAAACGAGGCCATGAGCATCCCGAGTTGCATACCACTCGCATTGAACAGGGCTCCGTAACGCGGGAGCAGCGGCAGCACAATTCCGAATCCCAGCAGATCAATAAAGACCGTCAGGAAGACGATGAACAACGTCGCCTTGTTCACCGAAGACGCCGCAGGTTGCGCAGCGGAAGCAGCATTGGACACAGAAGATTTCTTTCACAGCAGCACAGGATCTTATTCCATTGTCTGCAGCCGAATTTGGTCAGAATTCGGGAGGTTCCGAATTTGCTGACATCGACAGAATTCTCACGAACTCTGCTACACGGAGTTCTCACGAACTCTGCTACCAGGTTCAGACAAAACCCTCACCTAGCGTTTCATAATCCACACACAGGCCCATGCCAGCAGCGGAAACAGCACAAAGATCAACCCGATGGCGATCAGATTGGAGCGACGATTATCAGGCCAGCGTCCCATACGATTTGATTACCCCGGGATCTGCTCGTCCGTTTCCGGAACAGCATCGCTGGCCGGATCGAACCATTCGTCCTTGAAGACGATACGTTTTTTGTGCTTCATCGCCAGATTCGCAGTCAGCGCCATAATGGCATCGGCCATGGCCACGCGGCCGTTGCAACGCAGCTTGTCGGCACCCAGCTTGTTGCTCACGCAGTAACAGAAGTGCTCCATTTCTTCACGGTAGCCTTTGCTGACTTTGTCGCCCATACCTGCCTGAGCCATCGCACCCGCAGCACTTGGTGCCGCAGTGTTGTAGCTGTCGAGTGCCGGTCCGCCACCCTTGGCGTTATCAATCACCCACAAACGCTGATCCAGCCCGCCGCCGCTCGACAGGCTTTGTTCTTTGTACAGCAGGGCTTCTTTTTCTTCCTTCATCACCAGCGTGCCGCGACTGCCGAAGACGGTTTCTCCGTAGAATTCCTGACGGTTGGTGCTGATGGAGGAATACGTCACGATCGCGATGTCGTTCGTGTCTTCTTCATAGTGCTTGCCAGGGAATTCCAGCGTCACATAAATATGGTCATCAATATCGCGGTCATCTACCCACTTATCTTTCGGACCAACGCCTTTGACGCCATAAAAGTTTTTGCCGCCGTAACCCTGCACGGCCAGTGGGTGTTTCTTGCCGAGGAAAATGCTGGACGCATCCATTTGATGGCTGCCGAGTTCTGCCATCAGTCCGCCGCCGGTCTTGTTATACAGTCGCCAATCGACAAGCTGTTGCGCGCTGTCGTAACCGAGTTCTTTGAGCTTGCCTGACTTTTCGAGTTCCAGCAGATGTTCCCGCTCTGCGGTCGGCGTGTCTTCCCATTTACGCCAACTGTCACGGCCAGGGAAACTGTTGTTGCGATGCCACTGAGCGCGGATGAACTTGATGTCTCCCAGCAGCCCGTTCTTGATCAGGTCGTTGGCGTTGTCGTACAGCACGCTGTAATGACGCTGATGCCCGACCGCCAGCAACAGGCCGTTCTCTTCGGCCTTCCGAATCATCTGCTTGCATTCGGTGATATTGTGAGCCATCAGTTTTTCAGTGAGCACATGCAGTCCGGCTTCGAGGCAGGCGATCGCAATTGGAGCGTGCTGGCTGAGCGGAACTGCAATGACCACCATGTCGAAACTGACCTTGCCGTCGGCCCGCGCCTGCAGAAGTTCGATATGGCTCTCAAATACCTGAACGCTGGCAGCTTTGTCCTGTCCCAGCTTCTTGATCAGGCCGATGCGAGCTTCCGGGTGCGTGCCCTTGAATGTGTCTTCGATGTTTGCTTTTCGCGGATCAGCGATCGCGACGACTTCCATGTATTCGGTCGGGTGCTCGGTCAGCAGCACATTCGCTTCATCGCCGCAGCCGATAAATGCCGCCTTGATGGGAGACCCATTCAGCTTTTCATAATCGAAGTACAGCGCACCGAGGCCGACGCTGGCCGCGGCCGTGGCTTTCATCATGTCGCGGCGTGTAATGCCGACGACTTCGTTGAAGTTATCTTTACCAATTTGAGTCTGCTCGGGTGTGATTTCCATGGTCATTGTCTCCAATATATTTTGATTGTTCGTTGAATTTTCAGACGTAGGCGACGTCGCTCCGCGACTCGCATTCCACTTCACTCACACGCGAAACCAGAGCCACGCGGCGGTGTCCTTTAATCGTCTTTATAGGGTAAAACCGTGTCCTCTCCGGTGAATCTCAGTCGGCGGAGCGACTGAGCTACGTCGCTCCGCGACTCGCATTCCACTTTACCCGCACGCGAAACCAGAGCAATGCGGCGGTATCTATTAATCATCTTCAAGGGAAAAACCACGTCCTTTCAGGTGAGTCTCAGTCGGCGGAGCGACTGAGCTACGTAGGCGATGTCGCTCCGCGACTCGCATTCCACTTCACTTACACGCGAAACCAGAGCAATGCGGCGGTATCTATTAATCATCTTCAAGGGAAAAACCGCGTCCTCTCAGGTGAGTCTCAGTCGGCGGAGCGACTGAGCTACGTAGGCGACGTCGCTCCGCGACTCGCATTCCACTTCACTCGCACGCGAAACCAGAGCCACGCGGCGGTGTCCTTTAATCGTCTTTATAGGGTAAAACCGTGTCCTGTCCGGTGAATCTCAGTCGGCGGAGCGACTGAGCTACGTGGGGGACATCCGTGACTATTTTTTTACCACAGCTTTCGCAGTTTTTCGCTTCGCGAAAAATCCAGCGACGAGCTTATCCAGGCCAAACCAATAACCTGTCGGGACTGACGCCAATGCCAGCAGGGCAAAGACTTCAATCAGGTTCTTATTCACAATAAAACTATGTTCCGGACCGGGTGCATCCGGCACGCCGGGCAGCGGAGGCATGGCAAGGTAAAAACCAAACACCATGAATGCCGCAGAGAGGGCTGAGAATCGTGAGAACAGTCCGACGATCAACAGAATCCCCAGTACTGCCAGCCCGCCGATGGTGAGCAGGTCCACGATTCGAATGGGCGTGAGCGGCGGTGACAGTGGTCCACGAGCCAACTGAGAGACCTCCGGGATCTTCAACGCTTCTTCCTGCAGTTCCTTGTCCAGCGCCATTACCGGGCCAGCCAGATCACGAGCCTTCGCGCGGGCATCTGACCAGATGCGATTGAGGTGCTCCTGTTCAAAGGTCAGTTTGGCGGAGGCCAGTCGATCTTCGTATCGATGCACCATTTCGTCATACAGTTTGATCTGACCAATGCGGCCATTGATCAGACCGGCGTTATCGGGATCGCCCAGCAGATGCGCCCGCATTCGTTCCTTGTAAGACAGCCGACTCGCGCGGGAAAACGCTTCGTCCAGTGCCTTCCGATATTTATCGTAGTCCTCGCCTGTGCGATCGGCGACTTGTGCGTCCAGACTCGCCTTTTCAGTGGCCTTCATCCGCCGTTGTCCATCAATTTTAAGTCGTTTCGCCGCTGCTTCAAAAGAAATGGTTTTTTCAAGTTCTAACGCAGCAAAATCCACGCCTTCGGGCAGTTTTGCGAGGTCAAGCACGGCATCATGGCTGCTGGCACCGTCAATCAGCTTTGTCAACTGAGACTTCTGCCCGTCGCTCAGTTTATAGTGACTGCTGAAACGCTTGTTGAATTCATCCCAGCGAGCGGCCACGCTGTCCGGATTCAGCCATGATTTATCGTCCGGATCACCGGTCATCGAGCGGAATAAACCGCGAAACGGCCCTTGAGCACTTTTCAGGTAGCCATCAGATGACCACGGCGACTGTGTGTCGAGCGTATCGATTTTCCACATGCCCTCGTAGAGCAATTGCCAACCAATTCCAACTCGCAGAACGACGAGCAAAATGACAGCGGTCAGCGAATATCTGCGAACATCAACCACGGGAGAGAATCTCCGATTTTGTCAGGAGGTGCATTTGAAACGTCAATCCTGCAGCCATGTCACCTGGTCTTCGTCCCAGACGATGATTTCGTCAGGGATGTTGACAACGGTTGGCTGGACTCTGTTTCCTTTGACCGGAAAGGGCAACAGGATAACACCGACGTCCGGCCAATTCTTGCAACACTGTCGAGCTTTTTCGACTCCCATTGCGAAAAATGCCGTTGAGAGTGCATCAGCCAGCGCGGCAGACGGGGCTAAAACCGTCACCGACAGCATTCCATCGACTGGCCAGCCGGTTTGAGGGTCCAAAATGTGTCCGTAGCGTTTTCCTTCATGTCGGAAAAACTGGATGTTCGAGCCGCTTGTCGCCATCGCTCGATCGCAAAGCAGCAGCGTGCCGAGGCGTTTTTCGGTGAAGAGCGGATTGCCAATGCCAACCGGCCAGCCTGCATGACCGTTATGTCCGCCTCGCGCCAGCAAGCTGCTGTGTCCGCCGTGGAGCAGAAACGAGTCCGGGCAATGTTCACGACTTTCCAACCAATCGCGGGCTTGGTCCAGCGCATAACCTTTTCCGATCGCTCCGGGGTCCAGGACAATTCCCGGTTGACGAAACGCCACACTTTGCGAATCGGCGAGCAAATCAACGTTTTTCAACCCGGCCTGCTGCAGCGCGACGTCGATTTCCGCTTGCAGGGGAATTCGAGTTTCTCGACGGCATGTTCGCCACAAACGGGTCAATGCACCCGTCGCCATGTCAAACGCTCCGTCTGTGCCGACGTGGATTTCGCAGGCTTTTTGCAGCAGATCGAACAATTCGCGGCGAACGCGGACGGGGGCATCGGCGGCCATCCGGTTGACCGCCGATAGTTCGCTGGATTCCTGATAAATGCTGAGCCAGCCTTCGATCGCATGCACCAACTCCAGCGCTTCACCGGCAGCTTTGATCTGCTCCGTTGGCCCCGGATTCATGATGACAGAGAAATCACAGGCCATCACCCGCGCGGAAAGTCGAACCGTGATTCCCGCCGAAGGCTGAGTCCGCGAGCTGGCGACTGAGATTTCCTCAGAATCACGTTTTTGGAAAGCGCGAACTGGATTCAGCGTGGAAAACAGATCTCGGCGCGAAGAAGAAGGCGGAAGTTCGGACATATAAAGAACGCTCAGAAACATGAAAATGCGTCGGAGTACAGCCCTGAGGCTGCGAACTCACAAGCGAATGCCTGTACTCCTGCAAAAACACCCAATACCATAGACGAAATTGCCGTAACAACAATCTGAAATGGAAAAGCGGGCGTTTTAAGGCTCAATCCGTGGTTCCAGCCCCGGCAATTGATGCAACGTCCCTGCGTTTCTGTTTGACAGGACCGTTGTCCTGTCGGTCCCCGGTGATTCGAAAGTGAAGCAACTCGAACTATGTCCCAAAAGCCCGCACCATCCAGACCCGTCGTTGCACCTACACGAGTTTCCGGTGGAATTCCCTGGTGGTTGTGGTTGATCCTGGTGGTTTTCGGGGTCTTCGTCGTCACGACCCTGGTCCGGAAGACGATCCCTGAAGATCCGCAGTTGTATGTTCAGGAAGGCATGGCGGCAATCGAAAACGCTGACCTCGCCACGATCGAACGCAGCGTCCAGAAGCTCAAGGATTTCCCGGAGTACGCACCGGAACAGAAACTGCTCGAAGGCATGATGTATCTGGGAAAATCGAAGCCGTTGCTCGCGATCCCGTTTCTTGAGTATGCTTCAAAGAATCCGAAGACCCGGATCAAGGCATTGACGCAACTGGGGAACGCCTACATGCGATCTCATCGGCGTGCCGAATGCATCGCTGCCTACGAAGCGGCTCTCAAGGACGATGAAAACACCGACGACGCGCGGCTGAGTCTGGCGTATGTCCTGAAGGATATGATCAGTTGGGACGAATCGCTGAAGCACCTCACAACCCTGGTCGATCGAAAGTTTAACCCCGGCGTTGTGCATCAGTTGATGGCAGATATTTATGCAGATATGGGCGACTACGCGAAAGCGGCGACCTCGTACGAGGCAGCCCTGGTTGCGGATCCGACAAGTCCGACAAACTCCACGAAGGCGTCCCGTCTGATCGCATGTCGCCTGGAAACGGGCAACCTCGAAGGGATCGAAGGATATCTCCAGGGCGTGGATGCGGCGGGCGTTCGCGAATCTGCCCGAGCCCTGGCCCTGGCGGCAAAAGATGAAACCAAACAGGCACTCTCAGCGCTTGATCAAGCCCTGCTCGAAAACCCGAACGATATCACCGCAAATGTCACGTACGGCAAAATCATGGCGGGCATCGGTACAAAGGAGAAAGCCGCTGAAGCGCTCGTGAGCCTGCAGAAACTGACCAACATTCACTCACGCAATCTGGACCTGTTCGAGATCGTGGCAAAACTGGGCACGATCGCAGAAGACGAGAAGATTGCGGTAATTGCTCAGCAAAACGTCGATCAACTCAAAGATCTGGAAACACAGTTTGCGGCCAGGCTGAACGAAGTTATCAAGACTCGCGAAGGGGCTCAGGCTCGAATCGAACTCGGCGATCTGGCTGCAGCGACCGGTCACATGGAACTCGCACGCTCGATTTATCAAAGCGCATTCGTAATTGATGACAAAATGGAAGGTGTCGTCACCGCAAAAGTCCAGTCACTTTTCGTGGCACAGCCGCCTTTAGTCTCGATGGGGAATGGCAGCGCAGGTACTCAAACAGAACCCCCCGCCGATCCTGCCCCGGAAGTTACGCCAGATCCGGCACCAACACCTGAACCCGAAAAAGCCGCCACGCCGGAACCGGACGCTGCAGCAAAGTCGGACGAATCAGCCAAGGCCGGGACCGATGCCGCCGAACCGGCACCAAAGTGACGGTGATGCGTAAAAAACTGTTCAGCAAACGTTTGGAGTTTGGTTTTACTGAGAAGATTTCCGCAAAGCGACAGACGTCCGCCGACGGAGCGGCGGACCTAAGTAGGCGAGCCGCTCCGTCGGTTCGCGCAAGACACGGCGGCGAAAGCATTGAAGCGGCAAAAGAGATTCGGTTGCCTGCGCCAAGTGCATCGCCGCAATTCTTAAAGTACAGCTCGGATACGTTTCAGGAATTCGGCATTTGTCGGAAATTTGTCCATCGTCTTGGTGAGTTGTTCCATGGCTTCCACGGGACTCATGCTGATGAGACTACGACGCAGCATCGTGATGCCTTCAAGCAGATCCGGGTCGAGGATCTTTTCTTCGCGTCGAGTTCCGGACTTCGAAATATCAATCGAAGGCCAGATACGTCGGTCGGCAAGTTCGCGGCTGAGCACCATTTCCATGTTGCCGGTGCCTTTGAACTCCTGGAAAATGGCTTCATCCATACGACTTCCCGTATCGATTAACGCCGTTCCGCAGACCGTGAGCGAACCGCCCTCATCGAAGCGACGAGCCTGTCCGAACAGCTTCTTGGGAATATCCAGAGCACGGATGTCCAAACCGCCGGTTGCTGTGCGACCTGTGTTGCTCCATTTGTTGAAGGCTCGTGCCATACGCGTGATGCTGTCCAGTAGAATGAAGACGTCTTTGCCTTCTTCCGCCAGCCGCTTGGCGCGTTCAATGATCAACTGGCTGATGCGAACATGACTTTCGACGTCACTGTCCAGCGACGAGGAGATCACTTCTCCCTTAACCATGCGGCGCATTTCGGTCACTTCTTCAGGACGCTCATCGATCAGCAGAACCATCAGGTAGATTTCCGGATGATTAATGCTGACGGAATTCGCGATGTCCTGCAGCAGCATCGTTTTGCCAGTGCGTGGAGGAGCCACCAGGAGTGCTCGCTGACCTTTGCCGATCGGACACAACAGGTCCATCACTCGCATCGTCAAGGGCTTTGGTCCTACTTCGAGACGAATCTGTTCGAACGGATTAATGGCGGTCAGCGTGTCAAAGACTTTGATGTCCGCGTACGCTTCCGGCGTATACCCGTCGATCAGTTCCACTTCGCGTAAACGAGGTCCTTGATTCCGTGTTCCATTGCCGACATCACCGCGAACCAGCACACCTTCACGGAGCTTGTATTTTTCGACAAGTGAACTGGAGACAAACGGATTGGAGTCTTCGGCCGCATAATTTTTCTTCGGGTCGCGGAGAAATCCGTAACCGCGACTATGCAGTTCCAGGACACCATCAAACGTGCCTTCGACGATTTCAACCGAAGGCTGAACCTGTCGGCTGCTGCGACGCGGCATTCCTCGATCCCGACCAACGCGTCCGCCGCTGTCGCGACTGGAAGCACCGCCGCGGGGCTGAGTGCCTTCGTTGCGTCGCCCGCGATTTCCACCACTGGCACCACTGCTGCCGCTGCTGCCGGCCGGGCGACGTCCGCGACCACCGTCCTGGCGACCGGAGTCATGACGATTCGAACTTTGCGGGCGACCTGAATCCCCGCGACCACGGTCATTTCGTCCGCCGTCGCTTCGACCGCCGTCGTTTCGACCGGGCTCCCGACCTCGACCCCGTGCATCGTTTCGCGCTTCATTGCGATTGGCCTCGCTGCCGCGATTTTCATCGCGACCACGATTGAAATCACTGTCGAGACCACGATTATCATCGAGACCACGATCGTCTTCTGCACCGCGATCATCGTCTGAACCGCGATTACTCTCGAAATTGCGACTGTCCTCTGCACCGCGATTTCCACTGGAATTGCGGTTGTCGTCGCCACCACGGTAGCCATCGCTGCCTCGATTTGAGGTACCGGGCTCGGAAGGGCCTGTACCATCTGGACGACGGCGACGTCTGCGGCGGCGTTTTGGTCTGCGATCACCACCGTCATTGTCACCACCGGCTTCGCCCTGTCGAGGTCCGTCACCGGAACCACCGTTGAATCCACTGTCGTCAGACGCAGTGCCACGATCGAAGTCATCGCGATCATCGCGGGAATCGCGACTTTCCGCATCGTCAGTAGCGTATCGCGAGCGACTGCGGGATGGCGGAGACTCGCGGTCGTCGTCACCAAAATCCAACTCGTCGGTGCTAAAGTATCGCATCCCGGTTTGCGACTCGACGTCCGCGATCTGACGTTCCAGTCGGTTGGACGTTCGCTCAACGCGTGGCGATCGATCGAGCGGTTTCGGTGATTCTGGCGATTCAGCGTCAGGGGTTGGGGCAGGGGAAACAATTCGCTCTGCCGATTCCCGGCGAGGTTTTCGTTCGCGTCGCGGAGGTTCTTCCGTTGCCGCAGGCGCGGGATCGACGTCACTCGTGCTGCGTGTACGTCGAGCCGGCTTTGATTCGCGGGCTGCTTTTTCTTCGGAAACACCGGAACCGAAGTCGTCATCGCTGAGAGCAGCGGGTGTTTCGACCTCGTCATCAGTGGCCTTACGGCGGGATCGTGTAGCAGGGCGACTGGTCGTGCTGCCTGGAGTGGAGCGGCGACGGGGCGTCCGCTGGCTGGTTCCTTCAGAATCGGAACTGCTTGTCGGCATAAATGGAAACCTGACTGAGCCTTGTAAAGGTGGGGAGGCAGAGGACGAACACTCGTCACAAACCTCGGTCAATGGACTTTTCCGAAGTAATTCAGACTCACAATGACGAACTATCGCCAATCCGGGGAGTCCTGCAGAACGCACGATGCCTGCTGCAAAAAGTGATCGGAAGTGTCACACACAAAATGAGATGTGCGTCCTGACTTGGACGCGAATAGAGACCATGACTGCCATTGCTGGTTATGTGGATCAAATCCACGGCAGACAGAAAAACTGTCCTGCCTGGACCTCCAACAAACTTTTCAGTGAAGCCCCTCGTTCATTCCCATGTGGTTCAATTCTTGAACCAGACGCAAACGCCTGAACGTGCCTGAACGCAAACCAGGAATTCAGGAAAGGGCACGACTCGAACAGTGTCGAGGAGCGAAAAAGCCTTCAATTGCCGAAACTTTCCGGGAATCACAACTTTTGAAATGCCCCCGAATTTTTGCGGGAGGCACCAAACCGGAAAGCTCAGACAGCGAATGGAAGCTTTTCAGGGAGTTCCACTGAGCATCGAAAACGATCGTATCGAAACTCGACACGCCATACACCATCGCATCTGAGTAGATGCTTCACACAATCTATGTTCCCATGTTCGGAGACACATACCAGCGCTGGACGCAGTCCGGCTGTAGATTAGTATTAAATGATTTCAAGTCCATGTCAATTGTACTCTGCCGTACAATAATAAACATTTTATTGAAACTTGCTTCCCTCGACCTGATCGACTCGCAGAGCACTGCGAATTCTGACGTATTTCAGGGGGTTCTGCTTGAATTGTGCTCGGTTTTCCGGCGACTGGAAAAGGTACAACCGTTCGTCGAAGAACGCTCCGAATCGGATACTTCCCGTCAAAGCTCGCTGCGTGTCGGTTAAAACGACGGCATCGCAGCCCAGATCCTGAGGCGCGTAAAGTGAAGGATTCTTTAAAAACACGTCGCGACTTGCTTCGGAGGAAAAGACATAACGCACGCCACGATAGTCTGCCGTGATTTTCTCGTTCCCTGCGGTCCATTCGCGTTTGTCATGCAGCAAAACCGGACAAAATCCCTCCAAGCCAATGAGTGGTGGATCAATCGAGGGTTCGGAAACTTCTGAAACGACAACCGGAGCCGAATTGCCTGCAGCGTCCGCACTTGCAGTGCCAGCGGGCTCTGGCGAACCGTTTGCTACGACTGCGTTTCCCGCTGCAGGATCAGTCGGTTTCGGAACGGACATGCGTTTGCCGCGTGCGGAGATATCTCGCAGCAGATTCAGGTATTGTGGCTTCTGCATATAGCCCACGTTCAATGTTTCGATGGTTCCATCGGGGAACATCACGACGTCGCGCGGTACTGATGTCGCTCCGCAGCGAGATGCAAGGTCGGGCTCCTGCGTCACATCGATCTTCACCGATGCCATTCCATCTGTCAGGGCTTGCTGTACCTGCGGATCTGCAAACAATTCGCGATCCATCCTCTGACAAGGACCGCAGTACCATGCGTGGAAGTGAATCAGGACTGGCTGCGCACCAGACTCGGCAGCAGTGCGAGCGTCTTCGAACGCTGCGTGCCAGCCGTGGGTCTGAGCCTGGCATGCTGAAGCAGTGGCTGCGAAAAGAACTGCCGAAAAAAAGTACTTCATACGCATGGCAGCGGACTCCTGAGTCAACCTCTGGCAGTCGCGAGACCGGCATCAGAGGACATCGACGCGCAGGCGGTTCTACGCCTGACCTTTAGACTTATCGGTTCAGAGAAAACAGCAAACCGACGCGACTTGAATTCAATGGCAGATTTGACCGCAGCGGTGGAACGATTAGTCAGGTCTGGCGAACGAGTGAGCGGGGACCGATCGCAACGATTGTCGGACCTTATTTACCCCGGTGCAGCAGAGGTTTCCGCCCCGTGGTGCCGGAGCAGAAATACTTCCGCTGATGCTGCCGCGCTGGCGAAGCCAGATTGCTGCTGCGGCAACGACAATTGCAAAAATCCTGCGCCGGCGTGAATCGCGGTCAGTAGTAAGTTTCAATATTTTTGGAAAAACCTGAACGAAAATCAGCTTCTTTGATGATGTTGCTGACATACTACATTTTGTGTTGACAGAATTCAGAAGCCCACTATATTGCGGTTGCTGACAAACTGGCTTCAAGATCGCAATCTGGTGGACACCACCGCAAACCGTTGTGAGAGCAAGGTTTGAGTGACCTTGGGGCGGGTTTGTTGACATGACGTGGCCGCAGCGTATTCTTCGTCCCGTCTCGGTAAGGATGCCCCCCCTCGACAGGAGGTCGAACACATGAGAATTTCGTCGCTCGCGTTTCTGGCTGCACCCCTCATTGCCTGCCAATTGCCTCAATCACATTTGCCTGATTGAGTTGCCCTCGTCAACTGTAGGTTTTAGTCGCTGCGCGCAAGACGAACTTGTCGTGATTTTGGAGCTTGACTCTGGATGGAGTCTGGTTGCGAAATGGTAATGTGACTTTCTGAAAGCGAGCTTCAATTTGCTCGCCTCAGAGAGTTGCGGTTGTGGATGTCGTTGTGAACGCAGGAATTGAGTTCGTGTCGAGTTTTTATTGAGATGGAGTCTCTGCGTAAGAAGCGCAGTTTTCACCCGGAAGAAGAAAGAAGGGGAGTAGCGTCGAATGATTCGAGCAGTATCAGAATGGATAATTCGTAAGCGAGATGGCCGGACGGTTCCGTTCGAGCCGAGTTTGATTGCCAGGGCGATCAGTAATGCGTTTCGCGCAGAACAGAATCTGGCGAAAAATCAGCCGCTGGATGAGGACATTGAACAGGAAGTAGCCTCAATCACTGAACAGGTCGTTGCTGAAGCCGCCAATGATGCTGCGTCAGATCGCGGTGTCGGTGTTGAACATATTCAGGACCTGGTCGAAATGCAGATGATGAAGCGCGGTCACTACCGAGTGGCGCGGCGTTATATCGTCTACCGTGCCGAACATGCAAAGATCCGTTCTCTGCTGCATCCTGAAGCCATCGAAGCTTCAGAGGTGGCAGCGTTGCCACGGATGTTCGTTAAGCTCGAAGACGGCGTTCGCGTGCCCTTCGACAGTGCGAGGATTCGCCGGCGCATTGAGGCTGCCTGCCAGGGGCTGCCGGAGTGTGACCCAAACGCACTGCTTGAAGAAGTCATGAAATCCGTCTTCGACGGCATTTCTGTCGGCGAGGTTTACCGCGCCATGATTCTTGCGGCTCGCTGTCGCATTGAATGTGATCCGGCATTTGACACCGTCGCAGCTCGCCTGCTGCGGATGGTGATCAGCAACGAAGCTCTGGGTAGTTCACCTGTCAATCCCGCAGAATACGCGAAGCTGTACCGGAATCAGTTCGAGCACTACGTCATTGACGGCATCAATGAAGATCGTCTGACGCCTGATTTGCGGAATCTGGATTTGACACGAATCGCAGCGGCCTTGCATCCGGAACGCGATGGCTTGTTCAAATATCCTGGGCTGCAGGCGGTTTATGACCGTTATCTGCTGCACATTGAAGGTCGCCGCATTGAAACTCCGCAGTACTTCTGGATGCGGGTGGCAATGGGTCTCGCGATGAAAGAAGACCAACCGGAAACGCGAGCGATTGAATTCTACAACATGCTGTCGACGATGCGGTTCACATCCGCCACGCCGACCCTGTTTAACTCAGCGACCAATCACCCGCAGTTGAGTTCGTGCTACCTGTCGACCGTCAAGGACGACCTGGAACACATCTTTAAGTGCGTTTCTGATAACGCGAAGCTCAGCAAGTGGGCAGGCGGACTTGGCAACGACTGGACGAGCATTCGCGCGACGAATTCCCACATCAAGGGCACGAATGGTCGCAGTCAGGGTGTGATTCCGTTTCTGAAGGTTGTGAACGACACTGCGGTCGCCGTGAATCAGGGCGGCAAGCGTAAAGGAGCAGTGTGTTCGTATCTTGAAACGTGGCATATGGATGTTGAGGAGTTCCTTGACCTCCGCAAGAACACGG
>JAYTAK010000963.1:0-7041 GCA_043737515.1 Candidatus Kuenenia sp.
CGGTACTGCACCGGTTCAAATGAGACCTTGACCTCTTTGACCGTTACGTCAGTGGGCTTCCCCTGACTCATTTCTCAATGTCCTCTGCTGAAGTGTGACCCGGAAAGTGTTGGTATGCTCTGCACGCTGAGTCGGAAGTATTACGACGCAACCCCTCTCTGAAAAGCAACATCACCATTCTGAGTTGCCCTCTGGCCTTGAATTGTTGCCCTCTCCTCTCTGTAATGCCTCCAGCCGGGACCGCAGGAACCGCATTGCACGCCCTTTCCGTTGCCGCTGAGGCTTTTCCGTGAGCACACAGGATTCCAGGCCGTCCCGCCTGATGCTTGAAGAATGCTTCACCGCCGTAGACGACCGGTTTCTGGACGAATGGGTCCGTTTCAGCACCCCGGCGTACCTGACGAGCTTTCTGGAACGCTGGCTGGTCGATCCGCGTCCATGGGCCAGACGGATGCTGATCGTGTATCTTTCCCGTTCGCTGAATCTGCCGGGCCACGAAGTTGTCGTCAAACGTCTGTGCCGACATTTTCATGCCGCCGGTGATCACGAACTCCTGGCGTACCTGATGGTCGCGTTTGACCGGTTCGTGCGCCGCAGCCGAATCACTCGCTCGTGGTGGAATCGACAAACCCGGGAAATCATTCGCGAAGAACAGTTGTTTGCCAAACCCAACAAGACGATTCAGAACGAAACCGGGCGCACGGCCGAATGGGGCATCGGTAAGTTCAAACGCACAGTCCCGCTGCCCGATCGTCTGAACGGGAAAGAGAACCGACTTTTCAGCCATCGCACACGCGGTCATCTGCGGCGCAGAGTGTGGCGCTACTTTCGCTGGTTAAGTTATCGCGATGCCGAAGCCTACCTTGCCGCCATGACCACGGCCGTCATTCAATATCGCGATGACGACTTCGCTGTCGGCGAGAACATTATCGATAACTGGTCGCTGATGCACGTCTGCTACTTTCACAGTGACATGCTCAGGTTCAGCGCAGCGCATGCAAACCTGCAATCCGGCAAATCGCTGGCCGACCTTTCCGCCGCTCCGTATCAGCCGGAACTCTGGCAGCGACCCGGTGCGGCCGATCACCTGCTGCAGATTGTCACAACGGCCAACAGCACGCTTGCCCGCGTCTGGGGAATCGAATTGCTGCAGCGTGACCACCGCGCTGCGACGCAGCGGATGGACATCAAGTTGCTGCTGCGGCTGCTGTCTCACACAGACCCCTGCGTGCAGCAGTTCGCTGCGGATGTGTTTGAGCAGCTTCAGGCTCTGGCAAGTCTCCCCGTGACCACATGGCTGGAACTGCTCGAACAGTGCGACCATTCGCTGCTGCCAGTGATCTGCGCCTCGATGACGAAACATGTGTCCGCCGCAAGACTCGACACGCCGCAACTGGTTCAACTGACGTCCGCCCGTCCGGTTCCTGTCGCAGAGTTCGGCTTCCGGTTGCTGACGACTCGACACCGCGAGCGACCGCTGTCCGTCGCTGAACTTGTGTCGCTGAGTCGCGTGCGCTGCGAAGCCATGTCCAGTGAGATCGCAACTTGGGCTCTCAAGGCTCTCGACAGCCATCTGTATCAAACCAACGATGTCATTGAGTTCTTCGATGCTCTGTCGCCAGCCATGCGACTGGCGTCCATGGACTGGCTGGAACAACTCGCCTCGCGCGGGCATAACGATCCTGCTCTCTGGGCACGGCTGATCGAAACGCCGTTCGACGATGTCCGCCTCCGCGTCGTGGATTGCCTCCACCGCCGCACCAGCCTGCCGGGAACAGAAACCGATGCGCTCGCCCCCATCTGGTGCGCCGTGATTCTGGGCGTGCATCGCGGCGGCCGGACGAAACTGAAAGCCATCTCGCAGATGCAGACCGCGATTCTTCAACGCCCCGCGCGCGCTGCAGAACTCATCCCCGTCCTCGCCGTCGCCGTCAGATCCCTCCGAGCACCAGAACGCCGCAGCGCCCTGTCCGCCGTGGCCTCGATCGTCGTACAAAACCCCGATCTGCAGGCTGAGATCCAGCGACTGCTGCCGGAATTGCAATGGGTTGCTGCACTTCAAGATTAAGCAATGATGTACAAGCTCTTTGGCAAAACTCGTTCAACCGTCAGCCGCAGGCGTACGCAAAACGAAGAGAACGAGTACGCCTGCCGCTGAATGTCGCTGCCAACGAAGGCACGGGCAATCCAGGACTTCAAAGTCGGGCAGCGGGTGCTGGCGAAGAATCCGGAGATCAGCGGTCTCGAACGCCGCACTCGCCGAGCGGAGCCGGATTTTCCGAACTGGCTGCAGTTGACTCTGGAAATGCCAAAGCGGAAAGCGGAGGACACGAATCTGAGATTTCAGATTTCAAATCTCCACTCGGCGATTCACTGAACACTGAAAACCGAACACTGAAAACCGTCGGCTTCGCCGCCAGCGATCGCAGGTTTGAACCACAGAGGACACAGAGGACACAGAGGAAAATCGCAGAGAAGCGGCTGGAGCAGCCAAGCGCATTGGCAGCCATGAGCGTTCATCAGTCTCAATTCGCGGTTTCACTCTGTTTTTGAACTTAACATAGCAAATCTTTTCGCTCCCTGTGATTCGCTGCGGAGCAGCGGTGGGAGGTAGCCTGTGGCTTTAGCCACAGGTCATGATGCCGCCGAACGTCTCAAGCTGCGGAGCAGCGACGGATGGCGTTGGCTCAAGCAACGTCGCTCCTCCGGAGCTTTGGCTGATGGTGTGATCGGATACCTCGGGCTGAAGCCCGAGGCTATCGTCCTCAGCTGCTCCGCAGCAGATCGCAATCAAGATATCTGGTTGTGGTCATGGTGCCATCCAACTTAATATTTCCGTTTGCGTAAAAAAGGAGAACACAAAACGAGGACAGAACAAAACGAGGACAGGTCCAGTATTGACGTTGGAGGACGTGTGAAACAGCGTGCTTCGCATTATGCCGAGAATCAGCCGAGTTGCTCGTGGTGGAATGGTGTTTCATGTACTCATTCGGGGCGTGGGCCGACAGCGATTGTTGAGTCGCCCCTCGGACTACGAAGCGTTTGAGGACGTTGTGGAAGAGTCACTCGAAAAGATTCCCCTGCGGATCTGCAGCTATTCTGTGAACGGCGCGATCCAGTAGATCTGCGATCAGGAATTCCCGCTGTTGATCTGGACAATGGAATGCGGCAGCTTCGTTCCTCCACCGATGAATCACAGGTGAGCGGCAGGTGTCAGCCTGCCGGTACGTTGCGATTCGTCAGCATTGAACACTGGTTAAGTCGCAGTTGTACCGGTGGGCTGACGCCACACCGCTCCCCAGTTGTTGTCGTGAGCGGCACGCGTCAGCCTGCCGGTACGTTGAGATTCATGCGACGTCATCGCTCGCGGAGTCGCCGTGGTACCGGTGGGCGGACGCCACACCGCTCACCGGTTGTTCATGAATCACTTCTTCTTCAGCGACTGCATGTACTCCACGACATCCGCGAGTTCCTGAGTCGTCATCGTCTTCTGCAGGTCAGCGGGCATCATGCTGATCTTTTGCTTGACCAGTTCTTCGACGTCAGATTTCTTGAAAGTTCGGACCAACGCGTCGTCGCCTTTGATGCTGACTTCGTCGTCAGTGTTGCTCGTCAGCATGCCGTTGACTGTCGTACCAGAATTCAGCACGACCGTCCACAGCTCAAAGTTGTGGCTGATGCCGGCACTCGGGTAGAGCACGGATTCGAACATCGCTTCGCGGCTGAGTTTGCTGCCGATTTCCGTCAGATTCGGCCCGATCTCGCGGCCCATGCCGTCCACGACGTGGCACTTGTGACAGGTGCCGGTTGAGAAGAACACCATTCGACCGTTGGGCAGATTTCCCGCCAGCTTCGTCAGTTCGCTGATGGGCAAAGTCGGCACGTTGTCCTTTGACGGAGGCAGCGGGAACAACCGCTGAGCGGCCGCACGGGCTTCCCGCGATGGCGCACTGTGCAGTGCGGCTGCAACAGATTGCTCCAGTTCCGGATCGAGCGTCTTCTCGTCCACCAGTTTCACCAGTTCGAGTGCCCCGTTATTTACCTTCGAAGCTGCTTTCACCGCCGCTCGACGGACGTCAATGTTGACGTCAGCATTTTTAATGACCGCCAGCAGAGGTCCGTTGATAGCTCCGCTGGCTGAGTTGCCCAGAGCTTCGGCTGTTGCGATCGCAGCGGCTGTGTCTTCACCGGTGAGTGCCGCGTTGAGCAAACTCCATTGCTTTAGCTCGATAAGTGCGTTGATGGCTTCGACGCCGATCTGTTCGCTTGGTTTGTTCTGCGCCAATTTCAAGACATCCGGCAGTCGCTCGGTAAATCCAAATCGTTTCACGAGTTGAACAAATCGTGATGTTCCCGCGGTTTCATCCAGAAGAGTGGCAAAGCGTTTCGCAACACTCGGATCGGAGGCAGGGTTACCGCCAAAACGCTGGATTGCTTCTGTCATCAACGCGGTCGTAACGTCGGCGCTGTTTCCCTTAACCTCAGGGCCAAGGAGTAACTTGATTTCGGCGGCGGTTGATTCCGGCTTCTGGAAATCCAAGGCGCGGAACAGCGGCAGGATTTCATTCCGAAAAATATCTTCCGTTATGTCTGATTCCGTGCTCGCAGCTGCACCATAGATATACTCAACGATTAACGCCGCAGAGCGATCGCCACGACTGCGGCCAGCAAGAGCATAGTTTCGATGTGCACTGAAAACGTCTTCAACCGAGGCAGTTCTTCGAGCTGCGCTAGGATTGTAGTATGCTTGCAAGAGCTCATCCCAAATGCCATCTGCTCCGATGCCAATTGCCTCCAGAGACCATCGATCGAGGAGGTCGCTGTTCATTGCCAGACTAGCCAGGAGTTGTGCAGCCTTATTCGATTTCGAGTGCCGTAACGCAATCGCACACTCGCGACGTACCTGAGGCGATTCGTCCTTCACCAGCTTTTCTACCACCGGAATCACGTCCAGTCCCATCCTTCGAGCGAGCCGAATCGCGGCAATTCGAATGTTCTTGTCCATGTCGCGAGCAGCAAGATCGACGTATTTCTGACTTTTCCCTTCGAGCTGACCTAGCAGCCACAAGGCTCGTGAACGGAATCGTGGATTCGGATCAGATTCAAACATCTTCGCCAGCACGGCTTCAGCCGCCGTGCCCGATCCTTTCAACTTCATGACCGCCAGATATCGAGTCGCGTTGTTCGGACTCTTCAGAGCGGCAGCGGCTCCTTCGACCGTTGAAAAGTCATGCTTCGGCACCGAATACATTTGGCCCGGCAGGGAGACTCGGAACAAGCGACCTCGATCGACGTCACCCTGACGATGACCTCCCACACCGGGATCATACCAGTCGGCCACGATCAGCGATCCATCCGGAGCCACGCAGACATCCGACGGACGGAACCACTGATCGCGAGTTCCATTCAGGATGTCGTTGATCTCGGCCTTGTAGCCGGCACCGTCATCCGTCACGGCATAGCTGCGGACGACATTCGGGCCGGCATCGCAGTGGATGAGCTGATTGATGAATCGTTCGGGCAGTTTGTCGCCTTCGTAGATCAGGATACCGGTCGGTGAACCCGCTCCTGTCTGCAGCAGATTCGGTACCACGCCGGGATCATTCAAATGCCAGTGGCGGCGAGGAATCTCTTCTTCCATGTTCGTGCGAGGCGTCTGCCAGCCGGCACCGGTAATTTCGTCCTTGTACCCGAAATTGCCGTATTCCATGACATAGTTGATACGCACACCTTTGTTGCCGTCGTCGTCGTTGTCGGACTGCCACACAGTGCCAAAGCTATCGACGCACAGTTCCCAATTGTTTCGAAAGTTCCAGCCGAGCGTATCGACCTTTGAACCATCCAGTTCACAACGGAACGCCATGCCTTCCTGATACGGGCTGCGGGCGGCTCGGACTTCGTTGCCCGCAACGTCCACGACGATCGAACCGTCAGGGTTGTGCAGTTCTTCGCCTGAATTGCCGAAGTTGAAGTACAGCCGACCGTCCGGGCCGAACTGGAAGCTGTGAATACCGTGATCGTGTTGAGTCCCTTTGATGCCGGTGAACAGTACTTCCTTGCGATCCGCTTTCGAGTCGCCGTTGTCATCATAGAAGCTGAACACACTGTCGCCCGCAGACACGATGACTCGATTGCCCAGCACGCAGACGCCGTGAGCGGAATCGATATCGCGACCCTGATAGAAGACAGTTTCCTTGTCGGCCATGCCGTCGCCGTTGGTGTCTTCCAGAATCAGAATGCGGTCGCCTTCGAGGCGTTCAGGATTGCTGCCGTTGGCGAAGCGGCGATAATTGACAACTTCGCAAACCCAGATGCGTCCGAGATGGTCGATGTCGATATTCGACGGGCTGAGCAGCATCGGTTCGGCAGCGAACAGCTTCAATTCCACGCCGTCAGCAACATCCAGACCGGCAACCGCACCTTCCGGCGTGCGATCGTTTGTGGGAGATCCGGGGGCAGCAGGCGGTGCTTGTGTATAAACGTAGAACTGCACGCTTGTGCCCATTCCCTGATCGCTGCCGCCGTTGTCCAGACCGGCTCGAGCGATGAATTTGTCATAGCCCTCGGGAAGTTCAAAGTGGATCACCGAGTTCGCATGAGTCCCGATGCCGTATTCAACCGCTTTGCCGTTGATTCGCATGGAACCGCCGTCAACGTTGCGGTTGACTCCCACGGTGCCCCAATCGGAGGCCGCCGATTTCCATTTGAGGTCCGTCAGCTTGAGTTCGCCCTTGCTGCCAACCAGTCGCGGCTCGGCCCAGTCGGCCCAGTCACTGCCGTATCCGTTGTCGCCGTCGGTGACAACGAGATACAGATTTTTCGCCCCTTTGATGTCGGCTTCGATCGTCACGGCGTGGCCGGGAGTTTCCCCGGTGATCACCGCCGTCGAGGCAATTGGTTTCGCGGGCTGAAAACCAAAAGAGGAACTGGTGAGCAGAATAATCGGCAGGCAGAGCAACAAACGAAACGCGATCACGAGGCGGATCCTCCAGTGGAAATCGGAGTCAAACAGGGGAGTGGTCAGGCAGGGCAACAGGAATG
>JAYTAK010000964.1:0-16075 GCA_043737515.1 Candidatus Kuenenia sp.
TTTACCACGGCGACGGTTTCCGTACGTGACAGCCGCTGGGTGTCGTCACATCTCGCGCCGATGGTCGATGAAGACGCGGTCGCCGGTGAAGTCGGGGAAGTGATTCACTTCGATGCCACCGAAGCGCCGGAAGACTTCGGAGATGACGTCGCGGGCGATGATGCACCGGATTCCGATGAAGCCGACGCCCCGACCGCGATTGAGTCGCCCGATGTTGCGGAGAAGCCCGAAGAGGCAACCAGTGAAGCCCCCGTTGAACCTCCGCGCGTGGGACTTCTGGGGAAGATGATTCAGGAAGCGCGCAAGGACGGCAGCGCAACGACCGGCCATGCATCGAAGCAATCGAAGCGCGAACCAAAACCTCCGAGCGCCGAAGAAGTGCTGTTGTCGGAGTATTCGCCTCGTCTGGCGATCGCGACCGAGCAGATGGCGCTGCTGTTGCCGTTTCGCAGTATCAATTCGATCTACGGCGTGTTCCTCGCCGAACAGATGCACAAAGCCAACTACGAGGAACGCCTGCAACTGCTCGAAAGCGCGCTGGATCTGCCGTCGTCGGTGGCCAGTCAGGTGCGAGTTCCCTCGCCCGAGATGATGCCGGACGGCACGTTATCGACCGACTATTTGAATCCGCTGCTCCTGTCGCGCGGCATTGTGACTCAGCAGGAGATTACCGGATATTATGACGAAGTGAATCGCCGCCGCATCTATCCGCTGCCGCTGGGTGATCGCATGCGGATGTTGTTCCACAGCGAGTATCCGGGAATCTCAGACGTCTATGTTCGCAGCGTCTGGTGTATCGGCGACCTGCTCCGATTTGGCGGCAACTTTGATCGCTACGTGCGTGCGCGTGAATTGACGAAGCAGGAAGGCATCATGTTTCGCCATTGCCTGCGGATGATTCTGTTGTGCGGCGAGTTCGCTCAACTGGAACCGCCCGGCCTTGATCCTGCCGAATGGCGTCACGACCTTGCCGAACTCGCGTCCATCCTCACCGAATCCTGCCGCGCGGTCGATCCGAGCAGCACGGATGAAATCATCACCACGCTGAAGAATCAGGCCGAGGGGCTTGATCATTTGTAGGATGGACATTCATGTCCGTCGCATGGCCATGAAAGACAGATGTGACAAAAAGTAGCCATCACTCTCTGAGTGATGAAGCCGAGCCAGAAAACGCGAGTGTTTTCTGGCTTCGTCACTCGGAGAGTGACGTCTACTTTGACTTTTGTCACATATGTCATGAAAGACGATCGAAGCGACGATTGTTGTGGTTGACAGCAGTTGGGTGATGCGACGATTTCTGGCAAACATCTCGGACATGAATGTCCAAGCTACGGGATGTCCGTTTCATGATTCATCGTCTTCGTCATCAGAATCGACGGGCACAAATTCGACGTTCTGATAAAGATCGGCAAGTGCCAGTTCGCATTTAATCTCAGGCAGCGGGATGATCGCGTCGAGTCCCGTGTAAACCTCGCGATCGAAACCACTGTCGCCGCGTCGATAAACAAGCACCGCTGCCTGCGCGACAAGCACGTAGACGTGCAGTGAGTCGATCGACAAATACGCCTCACGTTTTTCGTATTCGTCTGTCCGTCGAGTGGATTCCGAGATCACCTCAACAATCACGACCGGGGCGTCGTGGAAACTGTCATGATCCGCGTTTGGCTGGCAAACAACTGAAACATCCGGGTAGTAGAATCGCGTTCCGCGGCTGAGGCGAACGCGGACCTTCATGTCCGAGTTGAACGCCTCGCACTTATGTCCACGAAGCTGCGAGCCCAAAGCGACGGTGGCGTTCGAAGCAATGCGGCTATGCTGCACTGTCCCGCCCGCCATCGCATACACGACGCCATCGACGTATTCGTGTTTCCGTTTTGCAGTTCGTTCACCGGCGAGGTAATCGCGAACGGAAACCGGCTGAAACTGGCGTGCGGTACTCATGCGGTGATTCTACCGCGTTCCGCATCTTCTGCCAATCGAATACCCCGGACACGCGCCGGAGTTAATCCGAGCAGCCCTGATGAAATCATCACGACGCTGCGGAATCAGGCAGAGGGGCGGGATCATTTGTAGTTCAAACAAGGTGTGTGGAGCGGAGGGTTACGCGAATACATGGCAGAACGATGGGGGCAGAATGATAAACGCAGCAATCGCGATTCATCATTCTGCCCACATTGTTCTGCCAACAAACCAGAATTGCGATCATAGGCTACAGTGTGTGAATCGCTGCGAAACACACTCAGGCGGAGGGGCTGGATCATTTGAAGGTACTTCTGGCCGCCCGCATCTTCCGAATCAATTGATTTCAAACGATCCAGGAATGCTCCACGGACTGAAAGTGCCATCGGAGTAAACTGCTCGAACCCAGACAATATACACTGCACGAGGCAAGATCGTGTTAAGAGTGTAAGCAGTTGAAGTCACGTTGAGTTCTCTGACGCCATTACGTAGGGATCTATCCGCGATCCACAGATCGTAGTGGTCGGTTCCAGCGACCGCCGACCAGGAAATTGGATAACCAGTAACACCGTATTGAAAGCCCGGGAAGTCAATGTTTAAAACGGGCCGAGGCGGAGCGATAATCTGGAATTCCTCGGTTGCCCATGCACTGCGAAGCCCGTTCATTCCGTTAGCAATCACCCACAATTCATAGTTGCCGAGTGCCAATCTCGGCGATGTGAAGCTGGTTGATTCAAGACCTCTGACAGTATATTCAACACGATGTGTTGTCGGGCTGCGAACAACAACATCGTAGCTCACCGCACCGGGTAAGGAATTCCATTGCAGCGTCGGAGTCGTATTGACGGTTGGAGAAATCGGCACCAGGATCAGTTTCGGCCGACTCTCATACGATCGGGCACCTGACCAGAATCCCTCGGTACCGTCCGCAGAGACTGCTCGAACGTCAATCTGGTATCGTCCCAGCGGCAACGATTGCTCGAGGTTCAACAGTGTCTGAGGGGAGTTCGATTCGATTGTCTGCACCGTGGATGTATCGACATCCCGGATTCGAACCTGATACTTCGCAGCTCCTGCAACGGCTGGCCATTCGATCCTCGGACGATCGGTCATGTTCGGCTGATTGAACGCCGTCACACTATAGGGAACGCCTTTTACTGTAAAATTCACGGGTGCCGACCATCGACTGGCACTTCCATCCTGGGCGATGACGCGCGTCCAAATTCGATATTCTCCTTGCACATCAAAGTATCTCGTGAGTGATGTGTAATTCCCGGCACCTGGAGCTGGAGGCAGCCCTGGTGCGGGATCGTCCACCCAGACCTGCACGGCACTTGCGACTGGGAGTTCTGGCATTTGTAACAAGACTTGTTCATTGAACCGGAATTCTGTCTTGTTCAGAACCAATGCAGGAATCACACCTGCCGAAAAATCGACAGCGGGCGACCAGTCGCCGCGGATGCCGTCTATCGCCACAGGACGCACCCAGACTCGATAGTTGCCGACTGCGAGATCTGTTGCGGGCTTAAACGTAATGATGTACCTGTCGTACGTGGCATCAAGCTGCGTCTGAATGCGAACAGAGCCGGACGGCAAGGTGCTGATATGCACATCGTAGAATGCAGCTCCGAGAACCCGCGTCCACTCAATTTGTGGTCGCAGAAAGACCTGATCAGAGACCTTGCGGATAGTGGAAGAGGTCTTCACTGCGAAATCATCAGCAATGGACCACTCCCCCAGCGTCCCATCGGCGGCAACTCCGCGAACCTGAAACCGATAACTCCCATCAGGTAAGTCCACGTCCGGCACGAATACCGTCTCTTGAGAATTTGTACGCTTATTGACAAATGCCACATAGGGGGGTTTGGTGTCACTCAGCCAGACATCATACCTGACAGCACCGGCCAGCGGCTGCCATTTCAATTCGGGTCGTCGTTTTAGACCGTCCGGCGTCGAGATGATCTTCGCTGGCGAATTGACAATAAAGTTGAAGCCCTGAGACCATGCTGACGAGCCGATATCGTTCTTCGCACGCACCCAGACGGTGTACTTTCCGATCCCGAGATCGGAAGTGAGTGCATACGAAGTGTCCGTGACGGCAACTGACCTCAACAGAACTTCGCCTGTGTTCACATTTGTAAGCCAGATTTCATACTCCGCAGCACGCGCACTTTCGTTCCATGTAATTGTTGGACGTGGATCGGTCGCTGAAGCCGGGTTCCCGCTCAGTACAGGGACTGCTGGCACAACAGTGACCGGAACGGAATTGACCAACGAGACCAAAGTCAGACTTGGGTTTGAGTTCGGATAACCACCAAAGAACGGAATACCGACGGCAAACGTCAGAGTGCCGTCGGCGTTGGCCATCGGAGCGATGCTCGTAGACGTACTCAGTTCATTATCCGTTGCTCCGACATCCAGCGCCGGTAGTTTTGTGCTGTTCTTGCTCGTCCCATCGGCGTTCAGGTTAAGCAGCATGATCATGCTGGACCAGGAATTGAAGGCGCTGACTTCAGACCCGGAAATCGCCAGATCACCAACACCATCCCCGTCGATATCTCCTGCGGCCGCAATCGAAAAGAAGAATTGATTCTTGGTTAGAATTAAACCAGACTGATGTCTCTTCATACTCTTCAGCGTGCCGTCTGACTTTAATTTCAGGATATTGACGACTGGACGGGAATCTACCAGGCCTGGGGTTTCCGACATCACGGCCAGATCAACCACACCGTCGCCGTCCAGATCACCAAGCGCCGTGATGTCCTCACCAAAGGAGTCATCGCCTATCCACCTCGCTGGATTCTCGATGATATTGGAACTCTTCACGGTTCCATCGGCATTGAGTCTGAGAATATAGATGGCTCCCCAGTCAGTCCCGGAACCGTCTGTACCCGGCGCACCGACGGCAATGTCAATGATGCCGTCTCCGTCCAGATCACCCAATGGGGCAACCACAGCAAAGGCATCACCTGCCGCCAGATGCGGAACACCATTCTGTCCGCTGGCCAGCTTTGTGAAATCTTTCGCCGAACCATTGGCATTGAGATGCATGATATAGACGGAACCATTGAAATTACTGTCGACAGCCCCCACAGCGATATCGACAATCCCGTCTCCGTCAATATCTCCCAATGCCTTTACAATAGAACCAAAGTGATCTCCGATCGAAAGCGTCGGACCGCCGTTGAGTTCATTCGCAATTCTGACAGAGCTTCTCACTGAACCGTCTGCGTTTCGGAACATAATGTAGACAGCACCACGATTGGAATTGTCTTCAATTTCTCCAGCCGAACCGACCGCCAGATCGATGACTCCGTTGCCATCCAGATCGCCAATTGCTGCGCTGCTGACGAAGCCATATCCGTCATCCGGCACCAGTACCGGTCCGCCATTGAGATCACCCGCAACGCGAACCGTGCTGAAAACCTCGGCAGGCGTCTTGACGCGATGCATGATCTGAAAGCTGTAGTCTTCGACCTCACCTCCGCTCGAAGGGCCAATGGGATTTGCAGCGGCGACTTCGGAGTTCAGACGGAATCGAGCATACGTCCTCCCGGCAATGTCACCAACTAACTTCGGAAATGTCAGTGTGAAGCGGCCCGCGGTGGTTCCGGAAGGGACGAAGATCTGTGCATGCTCCGTCGCGTTTTCGAAAATCCCGTTGCGGTTGTAGTCGATCCAGCCGTACAGAGTCGCTGCCGTGCCCGTTGTGTTGGTCGCCGACAATGTCACTTTTGGGGACGAACCAATTGTCGCGCTGAGGTCGAGCGAACTCATCACTCCGTCTTCATCGTTGCGGCCACCGGTGGTAAACAGATTGTCCAGGTTCGCCGCGTTGCTCTGTTGCGTCCCCGTTTCCCCATCGACACCGCCGCCCAGAAACAGCGTTACCCGGGTCGCGTCAATCACATGGCTCGGACCACCATTCGCTGCCAGTGTCTGGTAGTTGTTTACACCTGTGTCTGCTGTCGTGTCCGGCGCGTCGCCAAAATCGGACGTCAGCAGCACGCGAGCTTCCAAGACATCCACGCTCGCTGCGGTCGCCGCATGGGCTGCCGTTCTGAACCGCCTCGCGCGCTTCGCAGAACTGCTGAAATTCCGAATCGCAATTCCCAGACCGCGAACCCAGGTGCTCAAATCCATGATGATCTCCGGGACGCCGCAGCGCCGCCTGCAAATTCCGTTTTGCTGATCCGTGAATTGCTGTAGGGCAACTGACTGCCTGATGTCGGCGGATCCTTCGCCGGTTGCAGCAGTGCCGGGGTTTATCGGCTGCTGGTGAAGACCGGCCACAAAGTATTCCGGTCGAAATCCCTAGGGTGACGCGGCCCTAGTCGTTTATTACTATCCAGACTCACCAAAGACCGCAGTCTGACAAGCTCGCATTTTCATGCGAGAAAACTCTTCACAACCTGATGCTCGAGCTTTCCAGACACCTTTTTCAACGCGATTTCCTGCTCCTGCTCGTGAATCTGGGACAGTCGAACTAAGGCCACGCCATTGGGGCGCATGTGACAAAAGCCAAAGTATGCGTCACTCTCCGAGTGACGGAGCCGGAAAACGCTCGCGTTTTCTGGCGAGGCTTCATCACTCAGAGAGTGATGGCTACTTTTGTCAAACATGTCTATTGAAGGCACGCTCAGAGGCGTACGTGCAAAGTTTCCGAGGCGTTATACTTTCCGCCTCCTTGGACGGTGCGTACCTCACCTTGCTGACACGAGTTCGCGGACGACCTCTGACATCTCGATCGACTGATTCAAAGCATCGACGATTTCAGGCACCAGGGCGTCCGCATGTTCGGACGGGATCTGACATGTTCCGGCAGCCGGGTGTCCGCCACCGCCGTGCTTGAGCATCAGCCTGCCGACATCGACCGGATTCGTGCGATTCAGGATCGACTTGCCCACGGCGATCACGGTCATCCCTGGTTGTTTGCTCCGAAGCAGATGCACGGAAAGATTGCATTCCGGCAGCAGGGCGTAGGCCAGAAAACGATTGCCGCAGTAGATGACGTCTTCGTCACGCAGATCGATCACGGCCACATTGCCGTACAGGCCGGAGCAGCGTGCGATCTGTTCACAATAATCCTGACGCTGCAGGTTGTACAGTTCAACACGTTCGCGGACGTCAGGCAGGTTCAGAATCTGTTCGATGGAATGGCTGCGGCAATAATCGATGAGCGACATCATCAACTGATAGTTCGAAATCCGGAAGTCGCGAAAACGTCCGAGGCCCGTCCGAGGGTCCATGATAAAGTTCAACAGATCCCAGCGTTTCGGGAGCAGAATCTCTTCGCGTGAGAACCGCGCGGAGTCACATTTATCGACCGCAGTCATCATGTCGAGACTGATATTTTTGAAGCGGGCGGCACCACCAAAGTAGTTGTACACCACTCGAGTCGCAGAATCTGCATCGCAATCCAGAATATAGTTCTGCCGTACCGTGGTTCCGTTTCGCAGAACTTCACTGTGATGATGATCGAAGCACAAATGACAGGCCGCAACGTAGGGCAGATTCGTGATAATGTCGCGAGCCGTGATTTCAATGAGCCCGTCCTGCATGTCTTTCGGATGCACGAAGCTGATGTCGTCGATCATCTCCAGTTCACGAAACAAGGCCGCACTGACCAGACCATCGAAATCGCTGCGGGTGACAAGTCGATAGTTAAAAGACTGAAGCGTCATGGGAGATATCTTGTTTGCAGGGGTTCAGTGGCTGACGACCACATCCGGGCGCATGGGTCGGAAGCCGGAGCATCGACGATTACCAGAAAGCTAGCTCGCCGTTTTCCCCTGAGACGCCACAACGTACACTTTCTTCACCAAAGCCACACCGGCCACAGTCCGGTCGTAGCGATTGTGCGTTTCAGATTCTTAACCGATCGACGGATCGTCATGGTCGCCGGAAGATCTTCGCTGCGGGCACGAACGTGACGTCCTGATCCAGCGGAAAAATCGGCCGCGGGCAGCGTGAGTGGCCCAGATACGGCAGGTTGGCCGATGACGATCCGGGGGCATCCACGTTAATCATCTTCGCACACCAGTCGGCGTACATGTGGTGCTGACAATGCGGTGATTTCACCACGACGGCAGCGAAGTTCTGCGGATTCTGGCCGTGTGCAAAGTAGAACGAGCGATCGTAGAGATTCACCGGATTGCTGCTCGCGACGATCGTGAAGTTGTCCGTTTCGAGCACGGCCGTGGGGCCTGCCAGCCATTCTTCGCCGAATGATTCGCTGCGAAATCGACCGTCGGAAAGCAGTCGGACCGTGGCGGTGATACTCAGCGGCTGAAAGCGATTCGGATCGCGCGTGCCGCCGACTGTCGTTTGAACTCTGGCCCCGATGCCAGCGGCGAATGCGACCTTCACAGCGGCCGCATCAACAATGGGCAACAACGTGCGACCGGTATAACCCGCTTCCATCAGTTTTCGCAGAATCGCGTTGCTGTCGCCCGACGCACCTGAACTGGTCGCGTCAGCCGCATCCACCAGAGCAATTGTGCCTGTTGTGTGTGCCAGCACAAGTTTCGCCATATCGTCCAGACTGACGAGCGGCACCCGCATCACTTCATGGTTTGCCCAGAACGTCGCCGCGATGCTTAACGCTTCACGCTTCGCAAGTTCGACATCGTTATCGGTCACGACAAAGCTGTAGGTCTGAAGTGCCGGGACATCGGTAAAGGGATTGCCGATGAACATTCCCGCCGAAAGCCCGCGCGGACCAGTCTCAGCCGTCTGCGCCATGCGGATACATTCACCGAAGCGTCCCGTCGCCGTAATGAGTTCATCACCGCGCACGAGAGCCGGAATCGCCACTTTCGCCGTCACCGGTTTCACTTCGCCCGCGACAATCTTCAGCAGCCGCCGCGCAGCCCGTTCGCCCGTTTCGAAAAAATCCACATGCGGATAGGTGTGGTAAGCCACAATCGCATCGCTGTGTTCGAGCATGCGGTCCGTCAGAATTCCGTGCAGATCCAGTGACACGACAATCGGAATTTCTTCGCCGAGAATTCTGCGTGTCTCGGCCAGTAACCAGCCTTCCGGATCAAGTTCTTCCTGACTGGCCATGGCTCCGTGCATGCAGAAATAGACGCCATCCACCGGCGGAGCAGCCCGGATCGCGTCCAGAAACTCGCCCGCAATCCGTTCCCACGCCGCTTTCGCCAGAGTACCGCCCGACGAGATAAAAAACGCACTGTACGCGGGAACAATTTCGACCCCTGTCGCTGCATCAAAGACGGTCAGCGCCCCGCCGACCTCGTTGCGCACTGTGCGGTGATAATCAATCAACTCACGCCCGCGTCGGATTCCAAAATCTTCGTATCCGCTGAGATGCGGATTAAAGGTGGAGACTTCCTGTTTACATTCAGCAACGAGGATTCGCGGCATGGTGTTTTCGTTTCGGGCGAGCAGAGGTATTCAGAGTACATTCAGAACCAGTCAACTTTGGATTCGTGAACAGTACGGCGGACCGCATGGTTTGCCAAGCAGGTATAGCCTGCCGGGCTGTCCTTCGCAGCCCCGTCGCGACCCGCGACCGAGCGAGGTCGAATGCAGGACAACCCGACAATGTGGAGTGGACATTCGCCGCGCAGTGGGAAATAGCCGCACTGGTGCGACCAGGTGGATTGCCTGACAACGGTCTCTCCGGTATTGTCGTGTTACTGTTTGGCCCAAAAAACGGGACTTGCAGCGAAACAGTGGCATACATTGAGACGGTAAATGGCGAACGGGGACGGCCCGCTACAAAATCGTCGTCAGAATGATGCGACAGACCGCCAGCCTGCGGCTGCGAATCGAAAGATAGAGCCGCCGCGAAAGGCACCCGATACCGAGTGAGGACTCACACACTCGCCGTATTTCAATGGGCCGCTGTATCAGCGCATGATCCGATGATCTTTCATCCGCATGTGCATTTCATCGTGCCGTGTGGCGGAGTGAGCGAAGACGGCAGGAAGTGGCTGGCGACACCATCGACCTTCCTGTTTCCTGAAGCGGTGGCTTCGCCGATCTATCGACAGAAGTTTCGCGAGATCCTGCGTGCCGCAGGCCTCGAGAAAAACGTCGATCCGTCCGTGTGGCACAAGTGGTGGGAAGTGAATGTGAAGCCCGTGAGCGATGGCCGTGCGGTCTTGAAATATCTGGCTCCGTATGTCTTTCGAGTCGCGATCAGTGACAATCGCATCCTCGAATGCACGGACGAGACGGTGACATTCAAGTACACGCCATCCGGAACCCGGACGGTGAAGACTCGGAAGGTGACGGGGGTCAAATTCGTGCGTGGCTTTCTGCAGCATGCTTTACCGAAGGGATTTCCGAAAGTCCGGTACTACGGTTGGATGGCGTCGAACTCTCGGACGACGCGCGATCGTGTGAAGTGGCTGGTGTGGCTGTATCTGGGCTGGACATTCTGGCTCGGCAGCGGCGTCGCTCCCCAGCCGGATCGGTTTGTCTCTAAACGTCCGCCGTGCGAACACTGCAGCGGACAACTGCACCTGATCGCGATCACCGATGGCAATGGCCGAGTGCTGGTCAGCCGCGATGTGCCACGACCGGCGCTGGCGAGTCACGCCACAAACTATCTGGACAGCGGATGAGGAACATGAAAACACGCAAGGCGAGCGGCAGGGCGTCAGCCCTCCGTGTCAACCGCAGCACAGCATCCACTACAACTTTCAAAACACGCTTTGAGCCGTGTCCGCTGACGGTGCGCGCTGACATCGAAAAGTCGATGCATTCAAAAGAAAACCAACCATGTTCGGGTGCCAGCTGCACTTCGCTCAGCGCTGAGCCAGGTCGAATTCCGTCGCTCGACCGCCCGCTCCTGCGATTCACTGAAAACCGAACACTGAAAACCGAACACCCGCAGCGAAGCTGCGGATTGCGTTTCCCATACGCCGCCTGCCGCTGCAACACCACCGGGCTTCTTGAACAAATGCCTTGAGCTTCGGCTCGAATGGCTCCCACCGCCACCAGCCCACTCCGCTCAACCTCGGTCGTTACTCCGCGCTCTCCGTCCGCACTCGCGAAGTCAAAGCCTTATCTGTTCTGCCGTTTCCTACGTGTATGCGTGCGAAGGGAGAATCATGCTGCGACGAACCAAGTCCCTCAAGCATGCCAAGAAAACGTAGAAGCCTTCTTCGGTTTCGGTGTCTAAGCAAATTGGTTCTGCTACTTCGTTTTCTGCAACGTGAAGTATAGCCTTAGCATTGCAGTCTGTGAAAACGCGATCCAATGGCCAAACCCCATTTGCCGTGAGTGCCGAGATGATGGTTGCATCATCAACTGCATCAAGTCGTGATTTACCAACGTGTTCAATGCGACATTTCAGACCGCATGCTTCAAATTCTTGGGCTTCGGCTATCGCGTCCGCCCTTTTCATCGCTTCTCGAAGAAGCGTTGGTGATCTCATTATCTGCTTCGCGGTTTGCATCGATCCAATGTTGTAGTCGGCAAGTCTTGCGGCCACGGTCATGGAGTCCCCGATGAATCCGTCCGACCACACTTCATGAAAATCTTCCATTCGGCTGATCAACGAGTTGGCAGTGGGTGGTGTGTCCATGTTTGACAGTCCGGGGTAGACACTGCTATACGGCAGAACGACCAAGATCAGCCGGTTTGCGCGGCAGACTGGTTTAGTGAGTCGACGGCCTCCGCAAACTCGGCTGGATTTTTTTGTTATTCAGCGATTTGGCTAGACGTGACCCCAAGTGTAAACAAGCCGATGGCCTGTCGCCGCTTGTATCAGTGAGGAAATGTCCAGCTTTCATCCCGATTTGTCAAACGCCGGCCAATTCCAGAACTGAATGGCCAGATTGCCAAATGCGAACGGCGGCTTTGATGGCCATTCGGTGATATCAATACCGACATGACATTCCGGACAAATCAATTGCGATGAATTCGCCTTCCTCGTCCAAGAATTGAGTGCTGTCATCAGATCCTTGTTGAATTGTGAGTCCGCATCACCGATTCTCGCATGGCAATTTTTGCATGTGCACCATTCGTACGAAGGACCAGCCGCCCATTCGTTGTATGCGCGACCAACTTTGACCTGAACGCCCGAAGTTCGAAGTTGCCAAAAGGGGCTCTCGTTTCGGCGCGGAAGATAGCAGTCTTGAATCGAAGCACCTGCAGGATAGCCTTTGCCACCAAGAACGCAGTCAGTGGTCAGATTTGCTGAGATCAATTGGCGGTCCAGCAATGCGGATACGATTACTTCCGAAACGGCGGTCGCAGCTTCAGCTGAAACATCGGCGTCTACAAGTGCGATGAAGCTGTCGCTCATTTCGTATCGGTGTCCTGAATAACGCCCAAAATCAGCCGGTTTGCGGGGCAGACATGTTTAGTGAACCAGCAGCCCTCGCAAACTCGGCTGCATTTTTTTGTTAACACGAGCATTGCGATTCTTGCGGCTCTGCGATTTTGCCGCTCGACCGCGCCGCGTTGTGCCCACACGGGAGATCGTAACGAACAGGATTTGATGTGGCAATCGCGAAGCGTTTTTGACACGCTGGGACGTGGTCGAATCATTGCCAGAAACGTAACCACTTCAATTGACTCAGAGCCACCAGCCAGCTTTCACATCTGCGATTCATTCGTGTGAGGCTCGAAGTCACCCAACACCGTGCCACACGCATGCGAATCAGGCAAGGGGAAGACAATCAGCAACCAGACTCCCAAGCCGCTCACACACAGTGCGGATGAAGAGTGCGATTGGATCGACACGCTGGCCACGCGCAGTATCAGTGTTAACATTTATAGGTATCAGGGGATCTGCCGACGATAATCAAAATATCGAGTGCATTATCACCGGTTTTTAGAAATTTATCAGGGGACGATTCGTCTTGCAATCGACCCCTTTTGCTAGCCGGTGATAAAAAGTAAAAAGCCGGGATGGGGGTTGGGCCGCACGACACGGGTGGGCAATTAGAGACGGTGCGTAATCTGCAAAGTGTGAGTAACAACGCGCAGGCACACCGAATGACAGACATCGTGTGCCTGCGCTGCCGCTTGTCACACCCTACAGATTCACAAACTGGCCAGCCGTGTTCACGCATTGCGGACTTCGTCGAGACTCACCTGTTTTGCAATCACGGCCACGCAGTCGCCTTGCTGAGTGAGGCAGGGGGCCCGCATCGTGACGAGATAACCACTGCTTTGCGCGACGATGGCTTCCGGCTGACGATCGGGACGTTCCAGATGGTGGATGTGACCGACAGTGTCGCCCTTCTGCACATGTTCGCCCAGTTCGACGCAGACTTCAAACACGCCGGATTCCGGAGCCAGCAGATAATCTTCGCGGTTCAGTGCCTGAGTCAAAACCGTCGGGGCTTTGCCGAGACTTTCGCGAGTTTGTTCTTCTCCACGCAGGGCTCCGACGTGAATGAGCACATTCCGCAGACCGCTCTGAGCGATCCGGTGCACGCTGGCAGGAATACATTCGCCGCCGCCGAGTTCCGTCGTCACGACAAGTTTGCCCTGATTCTCCGCCTCGACGGGCAATGAAGCGCATCGGGGCCATCCAAAATGAATGTGCCGTTCGTAGAATGGCGATTTTCACAATTCGTTTGTCCCTAAATCTTGATTCCAAACCTGCCGAGAAACGGACGTTGCACGAACCTGCTGTTCTGTGGCTTTGAAGTGCAACTCACTGTGGTTGGGTCCTGCCTATGCCCCCCCGTCCCTGGTGGTTTCTGGAACCGCTTTGGTCGCAAAATCCCCGGTTTTGCGGAAACCGTGCGTGACGGCACTTTTCATTCGTTCGCATCAGACGTGTGCGACGTCTCGCAGTTGGGCTGAGAGCTTGGCGACGATCAGTTGATTCGGGCTGACGCCTTCCTGTTCAGCTTCGTGGGCCAGTGCTGCATGGACTGACTTCGGAACGCGAACCAGGATCCTGCCGTTGTATTCATTGGACGTGCCGCTGCGGCCTGGCAGCGATTGAATCAGCTTGCGAATCTGATCGTATTCCGCCGTCTTGCTGAAGGCAGTGCGTTCCGCAGGAGTTGCGAACAACTGCGAAAACGGACCACCAACACCGTATACGGCATTGTGGATGTCTTCCCAGCATTCAGCGGTCGAAGCGGCTGCGTTCGCAATCTGCAGCAACTGCTGAGCTGCCCCGGTCCGCGTGCGTTTCTTCGAGGTTGTGACCACTGTCAGAATTCCTTACTTGTGGTTACTGCATTCGCTGAACTGTGGTAATGCACGGGCCATCGTCTGCAGGACGCTGATGCGGGCTTCATCGCCACGTTATTTCGCGGTCCAGCCGCCATCGACGGTGAGCAGACTGCCGGTCATGTAGCTGCTGGCGGGGCTGCTGAGCAGTATCGCGGCACCCTGGATTTCGTTCAACCGGCCCCAGCGATCCATGGCCACGGCACCGATGATGTGCTTCTTCGCTTCTTCGGTATCGGCGATCGGGACATTCATCGGTGTCAGAAACGGGCCGGGGCAGAGGGCGTTGCAGGTGATGCCAAACGGTGCAAGTTCCAGGCCCAGCCCGCGCGTCATCTGCACGACAGCTCCCTTGCTGGAAGTGTACGGTGTGCGATTGGCCAGACCGACGACTCCCAGCGTGCTGGCGACGTTCACAATGCGCCCGTAACCAGCGGCTTTCATGTGCGGAATCACGGCCTTGCAGCACAACCATGTGCCATCAACGTTGGTTTTCTGCACCTCCTGAAACTGCTCGTACGTCAGATCCGAAATGCTGCCTCGGATATTGATCCCCGCACTGTTGATCAGAATGTCGATGCGCCCCGTTTGCTCCATCACGGCTGCCACGAGTTGTTCCACGTCGGAAGGTTTTGCGACATCGGCCTGCAGGCCGATAGCGGGCACGGAAAATCCCTCCGAGATCTCTGCCGCAATGCGCTGCGATTCCGACAGCGTGCGACTGACGATTATCGTCGTCGCGCCGGCAGATGCCAGACCGGCTGCCATTGCTGCACCAAGTCCCTTCGATCCGCCGGTGACGATCGCCACCTGTCCGGTCATATCAAACTGTCGAACACCGGGAAGTGATTTGAGTGCCACGACAGGCAGGGGGGTGGATGCCACGAGAGAGTCTCCGGTTCACGATGAGTAACGGCAGGGGTTCCTGGTGATTTTAACCAGTGAATTCAGGCAGCGTGTGTGCAGCGACAGCGAAACACACCACTTTCTTACGCTTTCCCCAGCGGTGTGTTGCCCACGCGGTTATACCTCGCGCGGTCATCAGCGAGACAATTGGCGAGCGGCATGCGTCAGCTTGCCGGTACAAAAACGAGATACCGGAGGGCTCACGCCGCTCCGCTCGCCAGACTCATTTTCGACCGCGTAGAGTCTACCTCGCGCGGGCTGCCATGAGTTGTAGCCGGATTCGTCAGAATTCGGAGCCGGACTACGCTTCAACCCGAAGTCTCACGACTTCGGCTACAAGAATTCCTGGGGCGTTGCCCCAGGCTGACATAGAGCCGGCCCGTTGGGCCTGAAGGCAATGTGCGGCGGACCAGGCTGCGGATGGTTCGACGCGGGACCATTGACCAGCCTACAATCAGAGTTGAAAATGTTTCGGGTGAGGGTGCGGTCATGACTTTGGACGCCCCGGCGGAGCTTGCCTCCGTCGAGTGTTAATTGTTTAACGACAAGCCGCAGGCGTCGGTGTCATGTTGCGCCTACGCCTGCGGCTCGCCGTTAAACGCAATACCGTTCAAAAAGTAGCAGGCACACGCCGTGTGCCGTCCGCCCAGACTCGAAAAGCTATGCTTTTCAAGGGCTGCGGCACACGGAGAGTGCCTACTACTTTCAATAATTGAACGGTATTGCCGTTAAACGAGATTACCGATTCAAGGTTCACCTGACGGGTGCGATCTCTCCGGTCCTGAGTTTGCAATGGCATTTTTGTGGATCGCGTGATTCAAAGGTCTCGCAGTTCAGGCGGGAAGAACCTCAGTTCTATTGGCCCCACTGGCCTCGTGCCAGTGGACCAAGGTTTGGCAACTAAAACGAAAAGAACGCAGGAGGCCGCTCCCCACCCCGACCTTGCGTCGGTGGAAGCCAGGTTTGAAAACTATGGCCGGTCCTGTGGCCGAGGCACGGGCAACAGATCCGCGAAGTTTTCAAACCTGGCATC
>JAYTAK010000965.1:0-7032 GCA_043737515.1 Candidatus Kuenenia sp.
GCGAGAATCGGAATGCGAGTCGGCGGAGCGACGTCGCCTACGTAGCTCAGTCGCTCCGCCGACTGAGATTCCCTGGGGAAAGCGCAGCCGCCGGAACAAAACAGACTTATGGTCACCGCCCTGCGGCGTTGTTCCGCCACGGGCGAGAACCGGAATGCGAGTCGCGGAGCGACGTCGCCTACGTAGCTCAGTCGCTCCGCCGACTGAGATTCACAAGGGAGAGCGCAGTCGCCGGAACAAAACAGACTTATGGTAACCGCCCTGTGGCGCTGTTCCGCCACGGGCGAGAATCGGAATGTGAGTCGCGGAGCGACGTCGCCGACGATAAAGTGTCCTCAATGGCAACAACACATTTCCAGAATTATCCAGCCCTTAACTTCGCCGATGGCGTAAAAGCAAATCATGTTACCTGCCCGCCAATGGTATACACTCCTTCTGGCCGTTTTCCTTGCAGCCCCGGCAGCGGCCTTTGCAGACCACGCGGCGAACGTGATCCAGCAGGAGAATGCCCTTGAAGGGGCTCGCGATTGGCAGCTCACGCGAGTGAAGGTGGCCGACGGCGGATGTCGGTCAGCCAGCATCGAAGGGTACTGCTCGAAGCAGAGTGTCGCAGCGGGCGAGTCGCTGGATATCATGGTTTCCACCAATCCGGCGAGGTCATGCAAAGTCGAATTCTTCCGTACCGGCTATTACGGCGGTCGCGGCGCGAGACTGATGAAGACCATCGATCGCGTTGAGGGCATGACGCAGCAGGACCCGATGCTGGGCGAAAAAGATCTGCACGAA
Source organism: Candidatus Kuenenia sp. (assembly GCA_043737515.1). GTDB lineage: Bacteria > Planctomycetota > Planctomycetia > Planctomycetales > Planctomycetaceae > SXXK01. The sequence goes on from JAYTAK010000965.1 coordinate 787, forward strand.
TGCCGCTGGAAGACATCGCTGTCGCTGACGATTCCGAACGACTGGCTCAGCGGAGTCTATCTGGGTCGTCTGACCACGATTCCTGAAGGTGTCGAACCGTACTGGCAAAGCTACGTCATTTTCATTGTTCGTGACGAACGGCCTGTTGACGTTTTGTTTCAGTGTTCGGACAACACCTGGCAGGCATACAATGTCTGGCCGAGCCACTATTCAGTCTACACGCATCCCAAGGGAGGACAGGGGCCCTGGGCGGATGTGAGTTTTGATCGTCCATATGGTCGTGAATCGCAGTACACATCAGTCGTCAACGATCCACTGACAGTCGGTGCCGGCGAATTCATTCCGTACGAATTTCCGATGACGTACTGGCTGGAGCAGCAGGGCTATGACGTCAGCTATGTATCCAACAGCGACATGCTGACTCCGGATCGCGGCCTGAAATGCAAAGCCTTTGTCAGCATCGGTCACGACGAATACTGGGACCGGCGACAGTTCGACAGCGTGTCGAAAATGCGGGACGAAGGCGTGAATCTGCTCTTTCTGTCCGGCAACAGTGTCTGCTGGGTCACGCCACTACGGGCGTCGTCTGACGGCAACCCGAATCGGATCTTTTTTCGTGGAGGCCCGTATGGTGCGGAAAACGACTATGCCGTCGGTCGCGAGAAAGACAACGGGCCATTTCCGTTTCGAGGCCCGGATGAAGGTCTGCTCATGGGGGCTCGCAACGTGGAACCCGTCAACGGCGGCGGTGACTGGACTGCCACCAAAACCGACCACTGGATGTTTGACAAGACCGGGATGAAAAATGGTGATGCTATCCCTGGTCTCATCGGCTGGGAGTATCACGGCATGCCTGCAGAGATCCCTGGTTTGGAAATTGTCGCTGGTGGCACGGCATGGCAAGGCGGCGTGAATCCGCAACAGTGGACTGCTACCATTTATCCTGGCCCGAAACACAACTACGTGTTCAATGCCGCAACTATCTGGTGGGCTCAGGCACTGGGCGATCCGCCGGGGCACACACTGCCGTGGTCGCATCATAGCCGACCGCACGGCCCGGATGATCGCGTTCAGCAGATCACGCACAATCTGCTGGAGCGGGCGATCGGGAAATAGAATCCCAAACGGAACCTACGATCGACGCAATGCTGCGAACAGATGGCGAATCTCGTCATCCACTTCCTCCGGCGTGGCGGTCGTGTGAGCGATCTCTTCCCGCAAAATCTGACGGTAACGTTTCCGCATGCGATGCGCGGCGACGCGCGCGGCCTCAGGGCTGAGTTGCAGCGCCGCGCAGACAGACTGATAGCCTGCACCATCTGCATCGCCGGAAAGGAACGGTGACAGGCATTCGAACACCGTCGTTTTTCCGGCGACATCGTATTCTGTTCTCAGCCGATTGAGGACTCGGTCGAGCATCGCGACGGCCCAGCGGCGTTCGAAAATGGCTTCGGCGGATTGTTCGCGGCTCAGTTCCTGCGATAACTCGCGTTCGCCGAGTTCGTAGTCCAGCGAATGCAGGATGACGCGCCCGCCGCGGATGACAGTTGCCTGTTTGTCCCATTCGTTACACGCAAAATGCTTCGCGGCGGCCAGGAGAAAAGAACGAAAACGACCGCGATCGGGATGCAGGTCCGCCAAGGCATCGCGTGCCAGCAGGCTGGCGAAAAATCCCTGAGTCAGATCCTGCGCTTCGTGGAGATCTTTCGTCTGCCACCGCATAAAGCCATAAACCGGCAGCCAGTATGCTTCGCAAAGTTCTTCCAATGCCGCCCGAGCCGGTATGTTGTCTGCGTGTCGAGCCTGTATGATCAGACTCCAGCGCGTCGTCGCGAATCGTCTGGCTGGAGGTGAAACTGGATTGGGAAATGGTGACGTCATCGGGGACTCGCGAAGAATTCTGCAAATTATCCTGTAACGTTCGCCGGAAACTGCTTCTCCTGATAATAGAGCCATTGTTGATGGTAAGCAATAGCCAAAGTAGGTCCTCCCTGCCGGGGAGGACTTTCGCCGCAAGGCGAACCACAAGGGCGAACATCCGCTCAACGTCGCCGCGATGCCCTTCAACAGACCAGTGTCTGGTCGCAAGTCGCAACAAGTTGCGAAGTCCTTTCCGGCAGAAAGGACCTACAGGAATCAATCAATGACAACCAGTACCTGCACGACCTGTGGCGGTGAGTTGCTGACCAGTTCCGGCCAGACATTTTGTCCGGCCTGTCTGCTGCAACAGGGCATGAAGAGTTCGACGTATGGCGGCAACGGACCGCGAGTTGCATGGAAGCCACCGGAGATTGAACGACTCAGCGCCGCGTTTCCGCAGCTTGAGATCCAGCAGTTGCTCGGTGTGGGCGGCATGGGAGCCGTCTTCAAAGTTCGCCAGAAGGAACTCGATCGCATCGCCGCGTTGAAAGTTCTGCCCGGTGAGATGGCAGCGGACGCGGGATTCACCGAACGATTCCTGCGAGAAGCTCGGCTGCTGGCATCGCTCAGTCATCCGCACATTGTCACCGTGTACGAATTCGGACAACGCGACAGCATCTATTTTCTGCTGATGGAATTCATTGATGGAGTCACTTTGCGACAGGCTCTGCGAGCCGAACCGATCAAAAAACTGGGCTCAAAGGAAACGCTGGCCATCGTCGGGCAGTTGTGTGATGCGTTGCAGTTCGCTCATGACGAAGGCGTGGTCCATCGCGACATCAAGCCGGAAAATATCCTCATCGACAAACGCGGTCGAGTCAAAATCGCCGACTTCGGACTGGCAAGATTGCTCGGCCAGTCACCCACGATGCCGACGCTGACGGGAACTCATCAACTCATGGGCACACCGGCCTACATGGCCCCGGAACAAATCGAAGGCCTGCCCGGCATCGATCATCGAGCCGACATTTATTCGATGGGCGTCGTCTTCTACGAACTGCTCACGGGCGAGTTGCCTCTCGGCCGTTTCTCGCCACCGTCCGAACGGGCCGAAACCGACGTGCGACTGGATGAAGTGGTGTTGAGAACTCTGGCTCGGGAACCGGATCGCAGATATCAGCAGGCGAGTCAGGTGAAAACGGATGTGGAGGCGTTGCGAGGGCCGGCGTTGGCAGCATTGTCATCGCCAATTGCCCCGGCAAAGAAACGCCGTGTTGGGCTCTTTGTTTCAGCATTTGCCCTCGGAGCGTTGATGACGCCATTCGTCGGCGCCGCCATGTGGCTGGCAATCGAGTGGGCTTATGAATCCACCCGACCCGTTAAAGTGTCCGGATACATTGCTGCTGTCCACGCCGATCGAGCCAGTAACGAAGCGGAAGCACAACTGAGATCAGCCCGATCGTTGGCCGCGAAACGTGACAACGAGCCAACCGGCGCGGCATCGCCGAGCGACGGCGGCAAGATGAGCGGAACGGGTGGCGAAGGTGAGTCCGGGATGATGGGCATGGGCGGAGTGGGAGTTTCGATGTCGCCCAATGCCTTTGACTCCGGCTCAGCCATTGTCTTCGAGAACTCTGTTCCACTGCTGAATGCCCAGTTGTTCAATCTCACTGACGAACAGCGTACCGCCGTCAACGCGATCCTGAAAGACACCCACGAACGCTATCTCAAAGAAGAAGCCCTGCATTCGATCGTCTCTGTTGATGCCAACGGCGTGCAGACAACGAAGATCAGTGCGTTCCCTGATCAACTGCGAGCGATTGAGAACGAGCTGTGGACGAAGCTCGATGACGCCGTCCCGGTGGAGACTCAGAAGGAATTCCGCAACCGGTTGAACCTCTACACAACCGATGGACAAAGTGATGACTCCGGTTCCATGGGAATGGGCAGCAGCGGAATGGGTATGTCCGGCGGGATGATGGAGCCAAAAAACGCAATTCACCCCGGACTGCTGGGCTGGGAAACCTATGGTCAGCAGCGCATCATCGAGATTTCTCGCACAGGCCGTTGGTATCAATGGTCGATCGCGACTGACAAAACAAAAGCGCACTACCTGATCGGGCGTCAGAGAACTCCCACGCTGCCAGCCGCCCTCCAACGCTTCTACCGCGAACCCGGCCCGTGGATGGCGGTCGCCAATGCTCGGGCGACATATGGAATGAAGAATTGGATGCAAGTCAGCGACTACTTCTCCGCCGAGTCGATGACTCGCGAGTGGGTCATTGCAATGGCTGATGCCGAGGGGCTCAATGAAAAGCTCGAAGTGAACTCTACTGATGTCCAGAAACGGTTTAGTCAAAGAGTGGAAGAGGAAACCCGCCGTACAGCAGAGACTGCGGAAATGGTTCGAATCGGTTCAGGAGAAGAATACAAGCAGTCGGACTTCAACAACACACATTTACGACCACTGATGTCAGAACTTGCAGGCGTGTCCGCAGCCAGCATCGACGGCCCTATCGAGCGCGTCACAAAAGCCATACCGCTTCAAACTCTGAAGCAACATTTTGGGTTCCAAGTATTGGTCCGGTGGCTGTTTACCGTACAGGGACTCGACGGGGCGTCTGACTTTGCTGCTTTATATGGAGAAGTCTCGTCATACACAGAAACCGGCGACACGGCCTCAGCCACGCTCACGATTCCCAACAAGCCGCCAGTGCCGATCCGCTTCAAACGAGAAAACGGTCAATGGAAGATCGACGCAATAGGTTCCAACGAACGCCTGCTCGAACGTCTGAAGCAAACCAAAATCTGGAAACAACACGCCGAAATCGAAGCCGTGCTGGAGAACGCTCGCACCGCGTACGCGGCCAAAGAATGGCAGAAGCTGGCCGATTGTTTCACACGAACGGGAAAGTACCGCTGGGCACTGCGTACGCACTCGATGATGCCAATTGACGCGAGTCCTCTGCCCGAAGAAGAGGGGAAGCTCCGAATGGAGAAGTTCCTTACTGAGACCGGGCGATGGGCAATCCAGCACGCCGCTGCAGAGAAATCGGACGAGAAATCTTTGCCCGAAGATAAAGATGGAAAGGAGTGGCGAATTCTCTTCGATCAGTTTCTGAATTGCCCGGCCAATGAATCGAACGCCCTGCTGATCAAACTCACGGAGAGGCTGCCCGAAAGTTCAGTCGATGCGATGTTTGCATCCACGGCGATTCAATCGATCGTCCTGCCTCCGGCGGCTTTTCAGTTCGGCTTCCACGGCTGCCGAGTCACCGATGTGAAGCTGACCGATGACATCGCAACCGCGAACCTCGTCAGGAAAGAAGGCACACCGACGGTGCCGGTGCGGTTGCTCAAGCAGGACGGACAATGGAAGATCGACGCCATTGGATCACCCGAGGAACTCCAGCAGCAGACACGACTCGCCCACGAACGCCAAAACGGAGCTTCACCACGTGCCGCCGTTGAAGCCTTCCGCGAAGCCTTGGCCGACGGACGATTTCAAACGGCTCTGAACTGCATGACCGAGGATGCTCGTAATGAGTGGCTGGGGGAAATTCTTGTTTCCTTCGTTCACAGCATGGGTATGCGTCCTCTGGCAAGTCGATTTCCGACTGATGAACCATTGTTTGGACTCGAAGCAAATCACCCGTTCCTGAAAGCTCCTTCTCCTGCCATCATCAAACTTTCAACAGAAGCTGAAGTTTATGGCAATTTCACGATCGACTGTAACATGCGCAGGAAAGTCTGCATCGATCTTGCATTGACTGTTTCCGGAATCGACAAACTGCTTCACGAGTTCATGGACGTTCGATTAAAGCAACATCCAGACTCTTTCGCGGAATACACAATCGGCGAGTTCGAAGAAGTTCCAGACCGCACTGGGCCAAAAGGTGCGATGAAATATCGACTTCAGCCAGCCTCGCCTGAGCAACAGCCTCTGGAACTCGACATCGTTGAAATCGACGGCCTCTGGAAACTCAACACCATCATCGACCCTGCCCTGAAGCCGTGGCCGTTGGTCGATGAACCTTCCACGCCGGAGACCGCCGCTGAATCAATGTAGCTTGGACATTCATGTCCGAGATTCGACCAAACGATATCGCCGAAGCGAATGCATTTCGCCGTACCGCAGTTTCTCAACGGGCGAAGCTGGCTGGCGAAGGCGACGGACATGAATGTCCATCCTACGGAGAACTGTCAATTTGTGTCTCATGTAGCTCGTGTCTGTTCTCAAATATGTTTGAGTATACGAAAAGCTGGTGAATCGAGAAAAAGGCTCCGCGAAGATGAGATGTGAAACCGTAGAGTTGATGGAAAATGTCAGCAAAACGGAATTTCTTCACTCAAATCTTCGAGGAGCCAAGGATGCGAAAAGGATAC
>JAYTAK010000966.1:0-3080 GCA_043737515.1 Candidatus Kuenenia sp.
ATGGCGGTCCGTGTGCGGTGGGGCTTGAATCCACGGTGCTGTCGTTGATGTCGGAGCGGCCGATGCTGCTGCGTCACGGCGGGTGTCCGCTGGAAGACATCGAACGCCTCATCGGTCCGGTTGAAATTGCGAGGTCTGACCCGTCGCAGGACGATGCGGCTCAACCGTCCCCCGGAATGCTCAGCCGCCACTATGCGCCCGGCACACGGCTGACAGTGATTGACCACGGACAAACTGCAGAACCAATCGCGGGACTGCGTTGCGGGCTGCTCACGGCGGGCAATCAGCCGATTTCGGGCCGATTTGCGAGAATTATCTCCCTTTGTGACGACGAAAATCTGCAAACTTGTGCGGCAAAGTTCTTTGCGGCCATGAGAACTCTCGACGCATCCGATCTGGACGTTATCATCGCCCATGAATTTCCTGCTCGCGGCCTGGGAGTTGCCTTAAACGATCGTTTGCGGCGAGCAGCCCATTGACAATGTCCCGATTTCTCAATGCCGATTTTGGCATGAAGTGATTCCTATGAACAGAACATCCTGGATCGTGGTTGCTGCGGCCTGTGTGGTTGCCGTCTCCCTGCGTTTGATCGATCGCCCCTACATGAACTTTTCCGCACTCGGTGCTCTCGCCGTTCTTTGCGGCGCAGTGGTGCGACCGGCGTGGCTGGGAATCGCGATCGTGTTGGCATGCCGAATCCTTACAGACGGTATCATCGAAGCAAAGACCGGCCACGGATTTTACGGTTCATGGATGTTTGACTACGCCGCTTATGTGGCGATCTTCGCACTCGGACGATTGATTCAGCCAACGGACATCCTGTCAGCGTTTGGCACCGGATTGCTCGCCGGTTCAGCCTTCTTTCTGATCAGCAACCTTGGCGTCTGGTGCATGCCGCACGAAGCCGGGCAATACCTCTATCCGCGAACGCTCGCCGGACTGACAACCTGCTTCGTGAATGCCGTCCCGTTTGCGCGAGGCACCTTCCTTGGCGACATTGGATTCTCGGTCGTCTTTATCGGTGGCATGCAGTTGCTGGCACTGACCCGGAACAATGAAGCATCGACCTCGACCGACACAGCCTCCATCGACGCCTGAATTCTATGCGTAGGGTGGGACCAGCGGCGATTAGCCGTCGCGCCAGTCATCGACCAAGTGCCTGTGGATCAAGTCACCCAACGCTGACGATCCAATGCACTTCACGCTCAACCGACAGGAAAACTGCGATTCGAAAAAGGGCGGGCCAACGGCCTTCGATAGTTTGCGATTCTGTCCCGCAGGGACGCCTGTCGCGTAGCGAATGGCGGACTGTCGATCCTGTCGCGCAGCGATCAGGTCTGTTCTGCTCAACAAGCCTTCATCAGACATTCACGCTGGCCAGTCTGAACAACGTCGCATCCCGCGAGGCGGTTAAGTTCAACGACCAAGATATCCGGGTCCGGTTGATCCGCTTATTCGGTCGGCCGTTATCGCGGTGGGCGCACCACGAAATCTGAGGAGCCACGGAATATCTGGCCGACGCTGTTCACCAACCACGGGCGCCCCTCGTGTCCGACCGAAATACCAACACCCCCGCCCTCCACTCTGTCCCAGCCTCCGAACGGCCCCTGGACGAACCGATAGACACCGAAGTCGGCTGCGGTGCCGACGGGGTTGGTACCGATGACAAAAACCTGCGCACCGGCCCCGATATCCTTGCCGAGTCCGGGTTGAAGTACCCATGACTCGGCCCGACGGTGGAAGATCTGCCCAACAGAGTTCACCAACCACGGCTGGCCTTCGGAATCGACCGCGATGCGGACTCCACCGCCGTCCACGCCGTCCCAGTCCGTGCCGTTCCACCTGTAAACACCGAAGTCAGCGGCATCACCAACCGGGTTGGTGCCGATCACCCAGACCGAGCCGTCGCTGCCGACCCCGATGTCGTTGCCCAAGCCGGGTCGGCGCTGCCACGACTCGCCGGGCCGGTGGAAGATCTCGCCAGCGGAGTTCAGGAGCCACGGCCTGCCGCCGGGATCCACCGCGATGCGCACACCGCCACCATCCACTCCGCTCCAGTTAGTACCGTTCCAAAAGAAGACTCCGAAGTCGCTCGCGTCGCCCACGGGGTTGGTGCCGATCAGCCAAACGATGTCGTCCGGACCGGCCCCGATGTCAGTACCCAGACCCGGCAACAAAGTCCATTTTGGGGTCGCCATTGTATCACTCCTTCAAAAGGTAGGGTGAGGCCGAACGAATAGCGATCTATGCGTCTGGCGATTAGCCGACGTATAGATCGTGCGTTGAACTTTTCCGCCTCGTGGGATTGGGCGCAAGTCTGCGGAATCAATCGAGGTCACTCGGCGGGACGATGGAGTCTACCAGGTGACGAAGGGCTTGTCACGTCGATTTGCCTGGCGGTCGCGGTGATTGGCGCAGTTGTAGTCTGCGGCGAAGAGCGGCGTGGGGTAACGCGCGGCGGGCGAGGGACGAAATCGATCGTTTCGCTCGATCCATGCGCAGCGGTGGGCGGTTCGTTCCACCGGAAATGGTCGAACGGACAGACGTTGCGGCTCGTTGTGGTGTGGGATTCATCCATCGCTGTACCAATGCGGTCGATAGTGGCTTCGCATCACGATCTTCCATGAGCGGCGACGCTCGGCGGCGATGCATCGCATCCTGACCTTGCAGGTCGGACAACACGGAGCACGGCGATCGATGTCGGTCGGTTCATCGCCTTCGCCGATGACTCGTTTAACGGCAAGCCGCAGGCGACAGCGTCCTCAACACGTCGCTGACGCCTGCGGCTTGCCGTTAAACGAACAAACATCTCGTCGATAGCCGCGCTGTGTAGACATGTAGGAATCGACGGTCTTTTGGGAACGATTCCGCAAGAGCATGTCTTCGGCCATGCGACGGAGGAGTGATGTCTGACGATTTTGCCATGGTGTCATGGAGCTGACCTTCTGTACTACTAACGGTTGAATTCTTGTTTTCTCGCGCAGATTCTCAGGCGTCTGATTGCTGAAGTCAGGTCTGGCAGAAAAATACAGAACACGAATTGAGGTCTTTCTGCGATTCATTTTTCTGCCATGAATTTT
>JAYTAK010000967.1:0-3078 GCA_043737515.1 Candidatus Kuenenia sp.
AGCGTCGTCATTCCGGATGTGCTCACGATTGAAGATCAGACTGCCGAAGAAAACCAGCATCTGGGAGCGGCGGCATGAGTGTTCCGCCCGGTACGATCATCGTCAATGCCGATGACTTTGGACAATCGTCGATCGTGAATCGCGCGATTCTGACATGTTTCAGTCGCGGTCTGATTTCCAGTGCGACAATGATGGCCAACATGCCGGGATTCGAAGAAGCCTGTGACATGGCGATTTCGAGTCAACTGACTGACCGCATCGGCGTGCATCTGAATCTCACCGACGGCTGGCCGCTGTTACCTGAACTGCGGAGTAATCCCGCGCTGTGTGACGCATCCGGCAGATTCCGTCGCTTCCGGTCTCGTCTGCTTTCGAAGTCTGATCAGGCCATGATCGCCGCTGAGGTGTCCGCTCAGATTCAGCGATGTCGCGATGCTGGACTTCCGTTGACGCACGCGGATTCGCATCAGCACGTTCACAATGAGCCGATGGTTTCTCTGGCGATCCTGCCTGTGCTGAAACAACTTGAAATCCGCCATCTCAGGATTTCGAGGAATATGGAGTTACTGCCCGCACTGTCTGCCAAGCGCATTGCCAAGTCATGCTTTAACCGCTGGATCGCATTTCACGGGCTGCGAGGTACCGACTATTTTGGCACCGTCGAAAACTTCGAACACTTTCGAGCTACCGATCAGCTTTCCACTGCATCAGTCGAGATCCTGACTCATCCTTCTATTGATCAGGCAGGCACGCTGATTGATCATCTAGACAATCTGCCGCTCGCTGATCGGCTGGCCCGTGCATTTTGCGACCTGCGGCTTTCCGGTTATCCATGTGCAGAAACTGTCAAACCACTCAAAGTCCGCGCCGCATGAGTGGCACCTTCGTTTAACCGCGTGGGCAACGCCCCGCGCTTCGTATTTCAAATCTCAAATCTCAAATCTCAAATACGAAATCTCGAATAGAACAAGCGCGGACCGCTGGGCACGCGGTTAAACGAGCCAATGCCAACGGCGTGCGTTATCATCCATCTTCGTGCCCATCGGGGCTCACGGGGTTTGCGCAACGCCCGCGTGCGGATCACAGTTGCTGTGTCGGCGTGAACGGGATTTCGATGCAGGCCGCTTCGACTTCACTTCTGACCAGCAGTTTATTGCCGGTCAGACAAAGCGTATTCCAGCACACACCCGTGATGGTCGTCAGACTGCCGAGTTCGCGGTATTCATCCGGCGTGGCTTCCAGCAGGAACAGTTCGCCGGATTCGCTGTGCAGCAGAATCAGGTTGCCGACCGCGAGCACCTGGCCGTGGCCAAAGCGACCGCGGCGTTTCCACATTTGCTCGCCGTCCGTCAGTCGAGCACATTCCATGAAGCCGTTGGAAAGCGAATACGCATAGCGTTCGTGAATGATCGGGCTGCTGAGTTTGGTTTTCAGAACTTTCTGGCTGCTCCAGACGGAAGTAGCGACCAGTCGGCCGTCCTGTTCTTCGAGATGAATGCGCTGTCCGCCTCCGTCGGGATATCCCTTCGTGGTCAATACGTCCGAAGCTGAAACGACAGAGATCTGAGACGTGTTCGCGTAACCATCGGATTTGCCGGGCCGTGCGTGACTCCACAGGATGTCACCGGTGGCAGGATTGAATCCCAGCGCCTGAGATTCGCAGGTCAGCAGAATCTGGCGCTGTCCGGCGACTGTGGCGAGCACGGGTGAACCGTAGGCGATCATGGCGTCGCCGCCCTTCCATTTGAGTTCGCCGCTGCGCAGATCGAACGCCAGTAATGTCGCGCGGGTTTTGCCCTCCGGTCCTCCTCCGGCGACAACGACCGTTTCATCCACAATCAATGGAGCACCGGATCGAGCCCAGGCGAGTGTCGTGTTTTCTTCGAACTGCGTCTTAAAGCCGTCTGAGTCCTCGACTTCGCTCAGCTTGATTCCGAGGATTACGTTCAGATCTTTCTGCCAGATCACAGTACCATCCGCGCCGTTCAAACAGACAAGATTGCCCACAGCGCCGATGGCATAGACGTTTCCCTGATGAATCGTGGGCGTGGAACGAGGTCCGACGCGACCGAGTCCGATTTTATCTTTGTGGCGTGCGGCGTGGCTGTAGATCCACTTGAGTTCACCAGTGGTGATTTCGTAACACGTCACGCATTCCTGATCACCTCGCTGCTCCATCGTGACGGCGTAACCGTTCCGAGCGGAGAACCCGGACCAGCCTTCTCCGATCGGCTGCTTCCAGACAACACGAGCCTTCTGAGAGAATTCCGCACGCTCAATCTGCGCACCGTTGGCCACGATGCCGTTTTGGCTGGCACCCAGAAATCTCGGAAAGTCTGTTGTCGATTCAACGGACAGATCAACCGTTGGCCTCACCGGAGCAACGGTTGTCAGGGCCTCACGGCGCGCAGCCCAAATCGGTTCAAATCGAAGCAGATTAACGTCGCCGCCGTGTACCGGACGCAGGATTTTCCACGCTGCAATCGTCAGCAGGATCACCATTGCCGCTCCGCCAATTCTTTGCCACCATCGCCAGCGACTGAATAACAGCATCCACGACAGCCAGAGCACCATCAGACCTCCGGCCGTACAGACCGTCACGACCATGATGACGTCGAGTCCCACATGCAGGACGTCTTCAATTTCGCTGACGAATACCTGAGCCAGCACAGCGACTGCCACAATCAAACCGGTCAGGATCGTCATTTTGACAGGGAATCGAGGACGACGGGCGTTGATCTGTGCTTCAGCAGCAGGCTGAGCGGCGGATTCGGTGGGCATGCAACATCTTCAAACGGGCTACAGGATTGGTGACGGACGTATGAGTGAGTCCTCAAGTATCATAGTGTCATCGTGGGATTGGACGAGCCCAGTGCTCAGCAATCGTTGAGAGTGTTGTTTTCGTGAGAAGGTTTTAGATGAGGAGGCTGACGGGTTTTTGGGTGCTTGCGGCTCGTGCGGAGAGGAACGAGGGGATTTTCGCCACGATCGGGGCTCGTCCCCATCGAGCGATGATCATCACCAGACAAGAAATCCGGAAGGCGTTTTCGCCACTGCGGAGCTTGCCTCCGTAGGGCG
>JAYTAK010000968.1:0-7019 GCA_043737515.1 Candidatus Kuenenia sp.
GTCGTTTTAGTTGCCAAACCTTTGTCCACTGGCACGAGGCCAGTGGGGCAAATAGAACTGAGGTTCTTCCCGCCTGAACTGCGAGACCTTTGAATCACGCAATCTACAAAAATGCCATTGCAAACTCAGCACTGGAGAGATCGCACCCTTCCGCATCAGGATTCGGTCTTCGGAGCCTCCAGTCGATTATGCTCCACTCGCGCTGGAGAGATTTCGTTGTCGCGGGCGACGGTTTCCTGCCACGCGGTCGCTTGCAACTCTGGGTTCATCCACCATCGTTTACTCACGCTGACAGTTGCGAATGCCGCCGGAATCCGGCAAACTCTGTTCTGCAAAAGTTGAAAGTGTGGTTTGACTGAGAAGATTTCTGCAGGGCCACAGATGTCCGCCGACGGAGCGTCGGACCTGTGCAGGCGAGCCGCTGCGTCGGCTCACACCAGACACGGCGGCGAAGCCATTGATGCGGCAGACGTCACTTCACTCAATTCCAACCTGAGTTGGGAAGAATATGCAGAGCGACCATCCATGCAAACAATTGTCCTGCTCGATCTGGACGACACGATCTTTCAGACGCGCGGCAAGTGTCCTCAGGGAGAATTGTCTTCGCTGGTCCCCGCTGCTTTCGATCGCGATGGGAATCCACTGTCCTATACCACCCAGCGGCAGCGGCAGTTTTTCGAGTGGCTGTCGGCGTCGGCCACGGTGATTCCGGTGACGGCACGCAGCGTCAGTGCGTTTCGTCGAGTGGCACTTCCGTTCACTCACGCCGCGATCGTGGATTTCGGCGCGGTTGTGCTTCAGCCGAACGGGAGACTCGACGAACAATGGGACGCACAGGTGCGGCCCGCCATATTGCCGCTTGCCGATGAACTCAACCGTATCTGTGCGGCGTGGCAGTCCGAAAGCGACACGCTGTCGCTGGGCGTGCGCGTGCGGGTCATCAGCGATTTTGAGATGCCCCTGTACGTTGTCGCAAAGCATCCGCACGGAAACGTCGCCGCTCTTCGGACGCTCCGCGACAATTATCTGGCAAACATGCCCGCTGGCACACCGGACGATCGATTCTTCGTTCACTTTAACGACAACAATCTGTCGGTCGTGCCCCGATGCCTCGGGAAAGAACGGGCCGTCGAATACGTGCTGCAGCGTTATGCAGGCACCGAGCCCCGGCTCACACTCGGGCTGGGCGACAGCCTGAGCGATGCTCCGTTTCTGGCTATGTGCGATTTTGCAGTGATGCCCGGCAACTCGCAGTTGTTGCGATCGATCTCGAACGCCGGGGAGTTCGCACCACATGTTTAGCGGCAGTTATAGTGCAGACGATGTCATCTTTCTGCTGAAGCCCGTGGATGTGGAATTCACTCCTGTGGCGTTGAAAGAGAGTCTCATCCAGTCCGGCACCCGGCATTACAGCGAGATGCTTAGCCGGGAATCCATTCCGTCTGAAGAATACCTGCAGTTGTTCCGCCAGGCGCTGCAGCGACACCAGACGCGATTTGCGCGTGACGTGATTCGACTGGCGCGGCGCATCGCTGAATGCCAGCCGGGGCAAATCACGCTGGTGTCTCTGGCCCGCGCTGGAACGCCGATTGGCGCGCTCCTGAAACGTGCGCTGCAGCGTCTCGGACGACCGACCGTTCACTATTCGATCTCGCTGATCCGAGACCGAGGCATCGATACGGTGGCGCTGAGATTCCTGCTGAATTCGCACGACCCGGCCTCCATCGTCTTTATTGACGGATGGACAGGCAAAGGGGTCATGGCAAGCGAGCTTCGGCAAGCGGTGCAGAATTTCTACACATCGGACGGTGTTCAGCTCAATCCGGGACTGTTCGTCATCGCCGATTTGTCGGGAACAGCAGCGGAGGCGGCAACCGACGACGACTATTTGATTCCGCCGAGTCTGCTGGGATCAACGGTCAGCGGGCTGATCAGCCGTTCGATTCTCAACTCGCAGGTCGTTGGTGCGTGCGACTTTCACGGGTGCGTTTATCAGACGGAGTTTGCCTCGAACGATCTTTCCGCCTGGTTTCTCGACTATATGACCGAGCAGATCGAGCGGCAGTGGTCGGACCCGGAGAATGGGCAACCTGTGATGACAGACGCCGAACGTCAATCACAGCGTCAGATGAGCCAGCAGTTGCTGGCGGACATGGTGACGCGATTCGGTGTTCAGAATCCTCATTTTGTAAAACCGGGGATCGGCGAGGCCACACGAGTGCTGTTGCGTCGTGTACCATCTCTGGTTCTGCTGCGGGATGATAAGAACGAGGACGTGCGACATCTGCTGACACTGGCAGACCGACGAAACGTTCCGGTGCTGGTCGATCACGAACTGCCGTACCATGCCGTGGCACTGATCCAGAACGTCAACAAAGGGGAATCATGAGTTATCTGCAACTGGGTGCATCGTTGTACGTGCCGGCGACGCGCACGGACCTTGTGGACATTGCAAACTGTCACCGTTACCCGGAACTTCGTTCGGTGATTTTTTGCACCGAAGACGCGGTGGCCGCGCAGCATGTCCCGCAGGCTGTCGCCAATCTGCAGCATATGCTGCAGCAACTGGCACCGGTTGGAATGAAACGCTTCATTCGCGTGCGGAATCCGGAGGTCTTAAAGACGCTGATGGCGACCGATGGGATTCACCGGCTGGATGGTTTCGTTCTGCCAAAAGTGACGCAGCATAATTTTCGAGACTATGCCGGCGCGATACCGGACGAAGCGTCACTCCTGCTGATGCCGACACTTGAAACCAAAGAGGTCTTCGATCCGTCAGAAATGCGGGCCTTGCTGGATTTGCTGGTCGCCGATCATGTTCGAAGTCGTATCATCTGTCTGCGAATTGGTGGCAACGACCTGCTGCACCTGCTCGCGCTCCGCCGTTCCTGCGGCGGCACGATTTATGAAACACCCCTCGGAGCGACGATTTCGCAACTTGTCACAATCTTTCGTCCCGAAGGGTTTTCGCTGACAGCGCCGGTCTTTGATCGGCTCGATGACCACGCAGCGTTGATGCGTGAAGTCCGCATGGATGTGGATTTCGGGCTGTTGGGCAAAACAGCCATCCATCCGTCACAGATTTCGCTCATCGAATCGCAATACCAGGTCGCTGAAACTGACTGGGAAATTGCCCGCCGGATTCTGCACGAAAATGCGCTGCCGGTATTCCGCTACGCTGACACCATGTGCGAACCCGCCACACATCGTCGCTGGGCCGAACTCGTACTCGCGCGAGCCAGAATCTACGGGCTTGAAAAATCCTGTCAGTCAGGTCAGCACGAGATCAGCCTCAACGCCGATCTCAACCCTTGTTCTTGATGACCATCACTTTGATGATCTTCAGGCAGCGGTCCTTATCGAGTTCCAGTTTATTCATCAGGTTCCCCAGGAACTCTCGTTCATCTGCTTCCACGACGCCGTCCGCCAGCACTATGTTGCAGGCATTGGCAAACACACATTCGTTCAGCTCGGGAGGAATGACGGGAGCCAGTTCGTCCAGCATTTTCTCGGGACCGCCGCGTTTCAGGAGTCCGAGCAACCGGTCCATCATGGAATTAAACTGTTGCGGTGTCGTCCGCTGATACAGCTTCATTCGTCCCAGCGCCGTCAGCAGGCTCTGGACTTCTTCGTCAGCAATATGCCCGTCGCAGGCAGATGCACACAACAGCACTCCGGCCACACCCTCGTGCGGTCCCATTTTGTGTTTATCGGCAAATGAACCAAAGGCTTCGTCAAAAAGATCCATGAACTTTCTCCATCGAGTCGAATGGTGCGAGGAATTGTAAGTGACATCAGACAGGGAACCGCGCCGCGAGAGCAGGACTAACCTTTGTTCTTGGCGACCATGACGGAAACAATTTCGAGAGCCTGTTCTTTGGGAATCCGCAGTTTCGTGCGGACCAGTTCCATAAACTCTTTCTCATCCTGTTCCACCACACCATCCGCCAGCACAATATCCACGGCATTTGCAAAAGCCGTTTCACGCAAATCGTCCGGGATGGACTCGACACACCCGTCGATCAAAGTCTCTACGCCCTTCTTCTTGACCACTCCCACCAGCTTGTTCATCATCGAGTTGAACTGTTTGCCATCAAAGCGGCGAAACATTTTCATCCGGATGAGGGTCGTCACCAGACTCCCGACTTCATCGTCAGCAATATGGCCATCACAGGCGCTGGCTCCGAGCAGGATGCCCGCAAACGCTTCCTGCTCGGTCAGTTTTTTTGATGCTTCCATTCCGCCAAACAGCGAATCAAATAGTCCCATAGTCTGCCTTTCTTGCAGCTGACGATTCAAAATAAACGCAAGTCACACTCGAAAAAAAACATCAGTCCGGACCGCGCTGTTTGGTTGTTATCGAACAGCGGTGAAAAAGCATACACGGATCATAGAAGTGTTTCAACTCGGGGGCGAAGGTGGTGGGGAAATCGGCGTTGACTTCTGCGCCCACTTGGGGATCTGCACAGGCTCCTTCACCGCTGGCTGCTCGGGAACGATGCTGTTGCTGCCGGAGTCTGGCGGCGACGGAGTGATCGGCGCGGGGACCGAAGGCGGTTCTGCTTTCGGTGATTCTGTTTTAGATGGATTGGATTTCGGCAAACCTGACACGGGTGTTGAAAGAGGTTTTGTGAACAAACTGTTGATCAATGGTTTTGCCGGGACCGTCGGCTTGTTCAGCGGAGCGTTTGCGGGTGATGCAGGCGGGGCAGGACTGACCGTAATGGGCGTGGCTGCGACCGCAGGACCGGGCAGAACCGGAGGATTCTGTGAGGCGATTCCAGGTGAGGGTGAGATGTTCAATGGTTGGTTGAGCCACGGCGGCGATGCTGTCGTTGTCGGCGGCGTGGCGGCGGCCACGACTGGTGCTGGTGCTGTCGCTGGAACGCCGGATGTCGTCGCAGGACTCGCTGGAGCGCCACCGGTATTCACAGGCACTGATGACTTGGGTTGAAAGATCCCCAACTGGGCTGGATCCTGATGCCGCAGTCCAGGACGCGGCACCGCAGTTGTTGTGGCTGCCGGAACGCTTGTTGGTGGAGCCGGAGCGATTGAAATTGGTGCCAACGGAACAGTCGGCGTGGGAACGGTTGGCGTTGGAACGGTCGGCGTTGGAACGGTCGGCGTTGGAATAGTCGGCGTTGGAATAGTTGGCGTTGGAATAGTCGGCGCTGGAACAGTTGGCTTTGGAACAGTCGGCGCTGGAGGAGCAGGTGCCGGAGCTGTAGAGAGTGTGCCCCAGTCATGCGGCTCCCACAGGAGTGGAGTTTGCGGGCTGCTCGGCGAAGTGGTCGTGGCAGGAATGTCAAGAACCTGACCGCTGATCACGATCCAGCGTTTCGACAGCCCTGTTTTCAGCAGAATCCGTCCATACAGGAACGTATCGTTGCGAAGGCGATCCACCTTCAATTGCAATTCGACCGGCCCGCCCGGCAGCACCGTCGGCGTGACTTCGATGCCGGTGACTTCGGAGGAAATCCGGCACGCTGCGGCCGTCGCAATGCGGACCCGAAACCCATGCTCACTGGATGACGACACCTGACCAAGATACAACGTTTTCGGATACCGCCAGTGTCCGGCAGCTTCCATCGCGAGACCATCAATCTTGCCTCGCACTTCGACATCTTCCAGATCCAGATCGCCACCTGGCTGAACCTGAATGGCCACTTCCTCCGTCGGCGACATGTCCATGTCTTCGCCAGTGACCTCCACCCGCAGGTTCTTCAAATGGACTTTCGCACCGGCCTCAACGATCAACACAGGCCCCGTCAGAGCCCAGATCGTGGCACCATGTCCTTCCAGAGTCATTGAACGGCGAATGGTCAGCGGGCCTGGGTATTCCTGACGTCCGAGTTCAAGACTGCCGCCCTGATGCAGCGCATCCAGATCTGCCTGCACCTGCCTGCGTAACTGGTCGAATACATTACTCATTATTCAGTTCGTTTCTGGAATGCCTGGTGATCTCGCCGTTGAAGTTTTCTAACCCTGCCGAATTCTATGTGTCGTGATTTCCCAAACCCTCACTGGTTTTGAATAGTATTCCAGGAACTGTCTTCAGGCCCAATGGGTCGGTCCTATGTCAGCCTGGGGCAACGCCCCAGGAATTTGATAATGCCGAACCACCAAGTCCCAACGGGGCGACCCTATCATGATTTGCCGCAGCATTGTTGCTCCCTGTTATGCTTCGCCGCTCCATCAATCGGCGGCGAATCTCGCACATCTCGGGCTGCTGCGCTTGAAAATTCTGCCGAATGACTTCTGCCCGTCGCTCCCTGTCTGCCAAATAGTTCCGAATTTCCTGGCGGTGTCGCAGGTAATATGCAATGGCCGCATAGACGTCGGCTAGTTGGAGTGTTGAGTACATTTGGACGATGGTTTCGGGTGTCGCACCGTCGTCAAACGCATGCACAACTAAATCCAGCAGCACGCGACAATCGCCCACGCGAATATCCCCGTGTTCATCCTTGCTCAACGGAATTGGTTCAGCGGAAAAGGCGATTGACATGATCGTTCTCGCAGGAGGCAAATACTTGCAACGCATCATAAGCAGTCAGCTTGCCAATACAACCACACTCCGACCTGAGACGGAAAAATCCTGAACCATCGTCGCTACAAGCGACCCACGGCTACACACAATTTGCCCTGCGGGCATAGCCCGGAAGCGTGGAGTACAAGATTAACCTTCAGTCGTGTGCCGTCCGTGACGAAGTGACAAGCGACCGCCGTCTCATTGTTGATCTACAAAGACGAAGCGTCGGCAAGAGTCTGGTTTTCCGTCGGGCTTGGCCCGGCGGGAACATACTGAACGGCTACCAACTGAACATGATCGCCTCCCCTCTCTGTTCGCTCGCTCGCCTCCGGCGCGCGAGCGAACAGAGAGGGGAGAGTAGTGGGTCGTCGCGTTGGTAGCTTCTCAGTTGTCGCTCCATCGGGGCGAGTTGGCTATAGTCTTTGAAGTTGGTATATCAAAAAAAGAGGGGATGCCTCGAAACTGGTGTTTTTCCCGCAGGCACCAGAAA
>JAYTAK010000969.1:0-3075 GCA_043737515.1 Candidatus Kuenenia sp.
AGCAGGTCCAGCGCCCCGATCGCCGCTTCACGCGCTCGCTGAATTTTTTCACCCTGCATTGAGCCTGACCGGTCAAGCACAATCGCCACATTGATTGGCGCTCGTGCGCCTTCGCGTTTCAGGTGAAAACCCTTCAGGCCCACACGCATCCAGGCCTGCTGTTTTTCGCCCGCCTTCAGCACCGAAAATCCCGGCGCGGCATCCAAAGTCAGTGTCTGAGACTCGACCGGTTCCCGTGCCTCAACGTTGACTGCACTACAAATCACAAAAGCGGCAACAACTGTCGCCAGATTTCCAAACAAGCTCCGCATGACAAGTCTCCTGATGTACAGACCGAGTTTTTCGTAAAGAGGACTCGCCAAGTCCGTGTCCCGAACCCATCCGGCAAATCCCGAGTGAATGTATTGGAGACGATTTTGCCAATTGAGTGGTCAGGGCACTGTCACGAATATGTAAGAGTTTTGTGAGGCCCTGGAACCGAAATGCAACGCATCCTTGAACCGGTGGAATCACTCGACTCTCGGATGGATCTCCAAAATCCGCAGCCGTTCCAATTTGCCCATTGCCACAGTATGTAAAGTGAACGTCAATGTGCCATCTGGCGGGGTTTGGTCAGCCGCCGCTCCCTGCAAAATCACAAACTGAATCTTCGAGTCGTAGAGCAGTCGCAGCGTTTCGTCAGAATAGGGATCTGTTTCAATCGCCTTTTGAAGTCGGAAGTGCGACTCGGGAAAGAATCCCGAGTATCCGTTGATCATCGGAATATCATCCCGCACGCTACGCAGCATCCAGCGAGTGGTGACATCAAAATCCCGTACCGTTGCCCCATGAACATACGGCAACAGCAGGACGCCGTTGCCGTCCTTGAGATTTGACTTTACAAACGAAGTCCATTCTGAGCCGAGGATCTTTGGAACACCAACGAGTTGGACGACCGCAGGAGGTAATTCAAACATTGTCAGCGATGCCAGCGTCACCAGGACGACGCCAAAAATCCATTGCGACAGCGATCTGGCGTGCAGTTGGCAGCGGAAACAATTCCACAGCCAATCCAGTCCAGTGGCTGCCAGCACGATCACCACAATCTGTACAAAGTAGGTAAAACGAAATGCACTGCGAACCTGGGAGACACCGGGAACGAAATGACTGAGTGTCATCCAGACGTTCCATTTGCCGACCTGGAGATTCACGCCGAGTGAAAGCAGGAATGCGACGATAGCAACGGCAGCAAGAAACCCTACCTCGACCGACCGTGATCGATATTTTGGCAGGATACAGACACCGATCACGAAGAGTGCGAGACTTAATCGCGTCCAGCCTGGCGACATCTGCCAACGGCCTTCGCGTGCGACGATGTGACACTTGATGAGAGCAGTATCAGGTTCCACGAGATAGTCAACGGGCTTGATCGACAGTTGAGCGACCAATGACTCGCGGCGTTCAAATGAATGTTCCTGCATCACACGAGAGACAGGAAGCAAGAGTGGCAGCAGAAGTCCGGCGGCAAGCAGCGTTGCGGGAACAGCTCCGGAAAGCCATCGCAGGAAGTTTCGCCACGGAACGATGAGCAATCCGGTGGCCGCCAGTAACAGGCTCAGGAATAACCCGTGATGCACTGAAACGGCAAACACCGATACGAACGCCACCGCAGTTTCAATGCCACGAAGAATGACCGAACGCCGTATGCGAGTGTCTTGCCGACAGGTATCTTCGATGGGAGTGATCGATAAATTCGGCGGTACGCAGGCGGCGGCTTCACGAAGTCGAATGAGAGAGGCAAGAGTCCAGAGAATTCCCCAGACGGGCATCAACTGGACGACATCGATCTGCAGATGCATGAGCGGATGCTGAATCATGGCCACCCCCGCGACGACAGAGGCAATCCAGCCCGCCCGCAGCGTCCGCATCAGGTTGACTGTGAACAATCCATTCAGGGTGAGCGAAAGCAGCAAGTAGACGTTGTACGCGATCGCCGGAGATCGTAACCACCAGATTGCGGGGGCCACGACGAGAGTCGCTGGTTGTGGCTCACTGAACGCGAACGTCCCTTTTAACGGGTGAAAGATGGGTGCGTCCCAGTAACCCGACATGCCTCGCGCAGCACAATGTGCGTTCCATGCGATTGTCCATGCGTTGAACAGCGGAACGGTCGCAATTCCTTCCTTCGAAGTTGGAATCTGAGACCCGATATTCTGCGGCATGGGCCAAACGGACCAGATGGAAACCGCGCCAAAAATGGCTACAAGGCTCACACATCGCACCAAAACGCCACGCCAGCCAGCCTGCAGCCAGACGGAAGCGACGCTGCGAGAGCAGCGGAGGACGATATCGCAGCAAAATCTCATTTTTGAATCAGTCAGGATAAACTGTGTCTGTTTTGCAGACCGTTCAAGCACGCAGTTAGTAAGGCAAAACGAACAAGGCGGCACGACCCTCGACGATCGCAAACCGATTCGAGAAAGGTATATTATGAAACTCCTGCACAGATCCGGATGGCCATTGAATCGACACCACGTCTGCCGTGTCCGCGTCCTGCACCCCGAACGTGATGAGTTTTTCGTTACTGCATTGATAGCCATCGCCAGCCGTAATTTGCTGAACCTGACTGCGAGTTCCTGTCCGACATGTCACCGACGCACAGACCGCCTCACGATTACCGCGCAGTGAAATCAGCTGAATCTGCAGCGGCTTTCCCGACGACTGGCTTGTGTTGGTCAGGATCACAGATGGTTCCTGGAGATTCCCCAGGATCAGATCCGGTTTTCCATCCACGTTCCAGTCGATTTTCGCGACAGCTCTCCCAAGATGATTCCTCCCGAAATACGAACCGAGGTGACCAGGTTCCAGCAGGCGAAAGTGTCCAGCCTGAACTGTGAAAAGGTGCGCTGGCATCTGATACGGTTTCCCTTGATGCGTCAGGTCATCAATATGACCATTCGAAACAAACAGTTCCGGATTGCCGTCCAGATTCGCATCAAGAAACTGTGTCCCGAATCCCAGCACCGACTGCGAAGGCTTCTGCAGACCCGAGATCTGTCGATCATCGCGAAAGGTTGAGTCGCCAAGACCGCGATA
>JAYTAK010000970.1:0-3072 GCA_043737515.1 Candidatus Kuenenia sp.
GGCAAGGTGTCTGGCAATTGCCGGAACGGCGCTGCGCTTGGTCCGGCCTACAGATTCTGCGAAGACGCCTTGCGAGGGTTTACCCCGCAGTCGCGGACCAGAATTCTCATGCCATCGCTGAACAGATTGTCGAATCGTCTCAAAGAACAGCGAGAACGATTTTCAAAAAAAATAAAAGGGTCAGACGCCGGAAATCTCTGGTAAAAAAAAAGCTGCCACGAACATCAAAATGAATTTTGAATCAAGATTGATGGATTGAGAAGTCGTCGGTATAAAGCCCACTTCTCTTTGGGGATGTTTGCGACTGTCTAACCACTGAAGAGTCCTGTCAGCGTTCTGCTGGTACTTCATTGCAAATATCCATTTGTCTGGTCTCATCACACGCACGGCGACTGAAAACGCCAACCGAACGTGGTGTTGTCTTCTATAAAGGTAGCCTTTTTATCATGCAGCTCCACCAGATTGATCTTGTTCCGGGAGAGTCGATTCGAGTTGGAAACAGGATCGTGACTTTGGTCGCGGTCGAAGGGTGTGTTGTTCAACTGCATGTAGAAGATCCTGACGATAATGGCTCATGGATCGATCCAGTCGATTATTCAGACTGTGAACTCACCGAGCCTGTGTTCGCGTAGCACAACAGCTTGACTTTTCGAGTCTAGCGGCCTTTTTCCTGCACTTCTGCGGACGCTCAACTCAGAGAGTTGATCCACGATGTGTTGAGCCGCATTCGGCCTGCGGGGTTTGTGGCGAGTTGTCCGTCTGTGGCGCGTTGCGTATCGCAGGGTGTGACAAGCGACAGCGCAGGCGCACCATGGCAATGTTTTGGTGTGCCTGCGCGTTGCTTGTCACACCCTGCATAGTGCTTGGCGCGGGCTTCGCCCGCAACCCAACGTAGCCACGCTCGCCAGAGCGTGGGTTTCCTCTGGATCGCCCACGTTCTGGCGAACGTGGCTACAAAATTGCTCGCATGGGGCGGGATCAGGCGAGCCTTGACCTGCCTCGGGCGGCTGAATTGAGACAACGACCCCCAATCTTTGCAGCATTGGGACTTCGCCCGTTCCCGGTCAATCAGTTTCGCATCGTGCCGCACTTCGATAAACTCCCGCCGTGCAACGTTTTTCGTACCCAGGAGCTATCGATGAATTTCCGATCTTTACGTGTTTCAACGCTGATTGCGTGCGTCGTTTCGTCCGGAATTTTGATGACGAGTATCTGTTTTGTCGCAGCATCGCCGTTTGATGAAAAGAAATCCGATGACGGCTTTCTGATCCTGTTTGATGGAAAGACGCTGGAGGGCTGGGACGGGGACTCAACGGTGTTTCGAGTCGAAGACGAGATAATCATTGGCGGACAGCTGAAAGAGAAAATCCCAAACAATTTTTTCCTGTCATCGAAGGACGAGTACGCGGACTTTGAACTGCAGCTGGAGTTTCGCCTGATCGGTGAAGCGACAAACGCCGGCGTCCAGCTTCGCAGTCGGCGGATTCCTGGTCATCACGAGATGATCGGTTACCAGGCGGACCTTGGCCAAAAATACTGGGGTGCACTGTACGATGAATCACGCCGGAATAAGGTCATGGCTTCACCGGATGAAGTGAAACTGGCGAAAGTCCTGAAGCTCAGCGACTGGAACAAATACCGCATCCTCTGTGAAGGCCGACACATTCAACTGTGGATCAATGACTTTCAAACCGTGGATTACACAGAAGCCGACGAGACGATTGAACAGTCCGGCCTCATCGCGCTTCAAATTCACGGTGGTCCGCCAGGCGAAGCCCACTATCGGAATATTCGTATTCGCAAAATCAAGTAGTGCTCGGTCAGTCGTGCTTTGTTGGATCGGGTGGCCGGGGCTGGACTGAGCGGAGCGAAGGAAGCCCCGGGGTTTCGGGCTGGCGCCCTGCAACCCCGGCCACCCATCAATCCATTGCTGACAGAGCAGTAGGTTGCGCGACGCATAACCTGGCAACACCGGAAACATTGAACACAGCTGGTGTGTTTCGCTCTGCTTCACACACTCTGCTGACTGTGAAGTCCTTTCCGGCAGAAAGGAACTTCGGTTCGAAAGCCGAAAGCGGAAATCTGACAACTGACAACTGAACACTGGCAACTGAAAACTCCCCCCATGCTCAACTGGAACAGCAACAAACTCACTCACGGCTGGCAAAAAGGCATCACGGCGTTTTATTACGCGGTGGGCATGACGGCTGAAGACTTCAACAAACCGCAGATCGGGATCGGCGTGCCGTTGCTGGAGGGCAACACGTGCAATATCCATGCGTACGGTCTGGCACAGGAGATTGCGGTCGGATGTCGTGAAGCCGGAATGCTGGGGTTTCCGTTCGGAACGCCCGGCGTCAGCGACAACATTACTCAGGGCCACGAAGGCGGCAATGCCAGTCTGCCGTCCCGCAACCTGATCGCCAACAGCGCGGAATGTGTGATCACGTCGCATTGTTACGACGCGATGATCGGGCTGCACAACTGCGACAAGAACGGCCCCGGATTCGCCATGGCGCTGGCACGCACAAATTATCCGGGACTCATTGTCAGTGGAGGCAGCATACTTCCGGGCTGTCACAATGGAAAAGACATCACGATCCTAGATGTTTACGATTCGCAGGCAGCAGTTTCCGTCGGTGCGATGAGTCCCGAAGAATCTGATGCCATCATTCGCAAAGCCTGTCCCGGCCCCGGCGGTTGCGGGATCGCTGCGTCGTTTAATACGTGGGGCCTGGCGATGGAAGCAATCGGCCTGATGCTTCCCGCGAGCAGTTCGATTCCCGCCGTTGATCCGGAGAAGAAAGCAGAATGTCGGCGCGTTGGCCAGGCAGTTGCCAACCTACTGGCACTGAATCTCCGACCGCGCGACATCCTCACCAGGGCGGCCTTCAAAAACTGCGCGGTGACAATCGCGGCAGCAGGCGGGTCCACAAACGGTGTGCTGCATATCCTCGCGCTGGCTCGGGAAGCAGGGGTCGATTTCACGCTGCGAGATCTGCAGAAGATCTTCCGCGAAACTCCGGTCCTCTGCAGTTTCGCTCCGCGAGGGCCGCGCACGATGGTCGATCT
>JAYTAK010000971.1:0-3071 GCA_043737515.1 Candidatus Kuenenia sp.
AATAATGCAGTACCCAGACCCAGACAGACAGTTCGGCGGGGCGTTTCTGCACCGACTTCACCCCGTGTCGGACGACCCGCAAAAACAGCGGCGACCAGAGCAGAAAATCCCAGACTGATGTGGGCTGGCAATGCTCCGGCGGAGTCCAGTACCGTTCCGTGCGATCCGCTGCCCCAGACCCAATACACAGTTGGAGCGTATACGATGGTTCCCCACAAGACAGCACCGCCTGCCAGGGCAGCCCACGTCAATCGACCGTGCAGCGACACCAGAAGTGGTACTGGCACGCTGGTAAAGAACGCGAGCTGGCACATCATAAAGAGCAAGTGCGGTATCTTTTCGTTTGGTCTACGGAGGGGGTATGTCGGTCCGTCGTTTTTGAGTTGTGAATCCAACCCTCCAAATCCGAGATTGCTGGAATTTCCAAAGATCCGGTTCATGGGATTCTTTTCCCCCGCCGTCGCCGTGGTTCGCTCACTGTCCAGCACGTCATTGGAGTTTGAGTTGCGCGAGAACCCAAGACAATAGATCCACAACACCCACGCCATACTCAGCACGGCAACCACACCGAGATATCGAATCATCACCGTTGCCACACCATGCGTCTTCAGCAGACCGCAATAAAAGAGCAGGAGCCCGGGAGTAAGCAGGAATAAACATGAAATTCCGCTTGCCATCATCCAGGCGATGTTGCCGGAATCGAATTCGGAGCTGTTGAATTGCTGCAGCCCTGAGTGCCATTCGCTGGGCGCACCGGTGCCGACATAGTTCTTTGTCAGAAGCGGTGGCGGCCCTTCAGGCAATTGCGATTGAGCGAGTATTTCTGGAGAGAACGCAACCACGCCGAGCAACACCAGAATTCCGGTGATGAGCCGCAGGCAGCGTGAATGTTGAAAAATTACCATTCGCATTTGCGTCGATGTCATGGATTCTGGTCTCTCTCCTGAAGCACGATCCGCACTGCAGGGTCTGTTATCAGCGAAAAAGCGAATGCTTGTCTCATTCGAGTTCTGAAGTGCGACCTTCCCCACGCCGCAGCACGATCATTCGGTCACCGGGTCCGTTTGGAAAGTCTTCTGAAAGTCCATCCGGCCAGAGCACGTGAATGGCATCGAATTCCGCCGAGTCGCCAAGTCCAAAATGTGGCCTGGGATCGTTGCTCCCAAGGTAACCGCTCGCTGGATTTAACAGTCGGATGAGTCGTCGGTCACCGACGGTGACGGTAACCTCAGCGCCATAGGCGTCTCGATGCAGCCGAGGATCAATTGCCCGCACCTTCAGCCAGTGCCCGCGTTTCGGAACATCGTTGCGAAAAAGTCTGGCACGGCCGCCGCAGTAAGTCACCAGCAGATCGGGATCGCCATCTTCATCAATGTCCCCATAGATCAGTGACCGTGCGCTCCCCATCTCTGATGTGAAGTCGCCGCCAAAATCACTTTGGTCGTGAAACATTCCTCTCCCGTCATTGACCAGCAAGAGATTACGATCCGCATAGGGGGCCCAAAAAGTGGCCGAATCCGGAACAAAAACTTTGGATGCGATATGCCGTGGCGGACGGGAAGAAATCAACCATTCGCAGGGGGTGACAAGTCCATTCGCGAGTACCAGATCGAGATCGAGATCGAGATCCAGATCCAGGAAAGCGGCTCCCCATCCGGTGTGGGGCAAGGTGAGATCACCAAGTCCGGATACCTGCGTACCATCAACGAACATGCCATCTCCGGCATTCAGATAAAGTGCATCAGCCTCGTGGGTGAAGTTTGTCGCCAGCAAGTCGAACGTTGCGTCTCCATTTACGTCACCAATTGCTGTCCCCATGCTGGCTTCGGTTGCGCCTTTCCCATTCAACGCTACTCCGCGCAAATGCCCTTGGTCGCCGAACGTTCCATCGGCACCGTTGATCCAAAGACGGTTCGGATACATATCATTGGCAACATAGATATCGGGCCATCCGTCACGATCAAAGTCGGCAGACACGGCTGTAAATCCGGCACCTTTGGTCTCGGCCATCCCCGCTTTGACAGTCACGTCAGCAAAGGCGACTGAAGAATTGCCATTGCCGTCTGTCTGAACGCCCTCATTATGCCATAAACGGTCGGCGGTGGCCGAAAACATTAATGGGCCGCAATACGACACGCGGCCTTCTCCATATTCACACGCCACAGAAAGCCCGTGGGCGGGGTCGGACACGTAGTTGGTCACAAACAAATCCAAGCGGCCGTCACGGTCGTAGTCGAAAAAGACGGCTCCTGTTCCAGGATCAGATTCGTCGATACTCGCCGACTGTGTGATGTCACGAAACGTTCCGTTTCCATGGTTTTGATAAAGCCGATCCTGTCCGTAGTTCGTGACATAGACATCGAGATCACCGTCGTTATCGATGTCGCCGATTGCGCATCCTGAGCCAAAACCTGTATCGCCAAGCCCTGACTCTTCGGTCACATCCGAAAAATGCCCGTTGGCTTCCTGACGAAACATACGATTTTCGATTCGTGTCCCCGGTGGAAAATCCCCTGCTGCCTCTGGCGAACGTCCAGCGTTGATCAGGTAGATATCCAGATCGCCGTCGGAATCGTAGTCAAAGAACGCGCCGCCCGTACCGTTCACCTCGGGCATGAAATAGCTGCCCAGTGGCCCCGCCACATGCTGGAAGTCCAGTCCGACCTGGTCCGTAATATCCACAAAGGACTTTGCTGCACGTGACTTCGCCGGGACAGCCGTCACGTTGTCACAGGGTTTCTCGAATGGACGTCCGAGTTCGGACACGACCTTACTACTGCTTAGCCAGAGAATCTGTGGAATCATCAACAGTCCGAAACCCACGAATGCAATAGCGATGCGTCCGAACAGGGGAATTCGAATCACGCTCCACTCCGAATGTTGACCGTAATTCATGGCGCTTAGAGGCTATCCGAAAAGAAATGCAGCATATTCATTGATTTCGTTGAGGCGGCAAATTGCTCCCAAAGCAACGTTTTCAATAATTCATTAGCAAAACAAGAGAAGAGCCCGCTTCTGGAAGGTTGCGAAACCGCTGAAAAACAAAGGAAACCTTTACGGATAGCCTCTAA
>JAYTAK010000972.1:0-3071 GCA_043737515.1 Candidatus Kuenenia sp.
CACAAGATCAACCTTCGACGTCATAATTGTCACTTTTTCAATCAGATTGCCCAATCGCCGTGGACACTTTCAAGCTCATCGTCGCTTCTTTACTCTCACCGTTGCTGATTTGTCTGATTTGTCAGACGCTTGGCTGGCTCGTCTGGCTGCGACGGAAGTCGAGACACTCGATCTGGCTCATTTTTGCCGGAACAATCGTCCTCCTGATCGGAAGTCTATCGGGACTAACGCATGAAAAACGCCGCTCTCTGGAATACACACATCCGCCACTCCACATCGCCACGGACCTCAGCCCTGACAAGCCGGTGCTGGCGGTCGTTCTGGGCACCGGCTTCAATTCCGATCCAGTACTGCCGGCCAACTGTCAGGTTTCCAGCACATTTCATGCTCGACTGCTGGAAGGCGTGCGAATCTACCGCAGTCATCCTCAGACACGGCTGCTTGTCTCCATCGCCGGTGACGCCGATGCTGCAAAGAAACAACAGTTCATTGAGCAGATGACCCAACTTCTGCAACTGGATCCTTCGCGAGTTGCCATTTTTACGGATGCCAAAAGCACCAGTGATGAAGCCGGAGAAGTGAGCAAACGACACAAAGGAGAACAGGTCGTCGTGGTCACTTCAGCCAGTCACATGGTCCGCGCGTTCCAGATCTTTGAAGACGAAGACCTGTCCCCCATTGCCGCTCCGGCCGAATTCTGGTTCACGCGTTCTGGCAGCCCTGACGAGAAAATCTGGCCTCGCTGGATTCCCAGCACTGACGGAATCAACAGCAATCACCAGTGGCTCTACGAGGCGGCAGCATCAGCGTGGAAGTAGGCAGTAGGAAGTAGGCAGTATGCAGTATGCAGTAGGCAGTAGGCAGTAGGCAGTAGGCAGTAGGCAGTGCGAAGAGTACAAGATCTGACAAGTTCGTTCTCCCCCAATGTCGGGAAAGAAAGTGGCCACGAGGCCAGCCGTGGCCAAGCCGGTGAGGGCGTTTTTCCTGAAGTCAGCATACGGCTAACCGCGAAATCCTTTGGAAAGCAGCAGTGCTTCGGCCCACTCAGCCTCTTTCTGACACAACGGTGGTTTCACTTCGGAACGGTAGTCGATTTCCAGATCATAGGCCGCCCTGTCATAGGCGGTCGCCAGGACATTCTGAAGGTCCAGCTCCACATCGGCGTCACCTTCCTTCAGCGGAATTCCAATCACGGGCAGTCGCTGCGATAGGAGGATCGGCCAGACATAGCCTTTGGGACGACGATCTTTTCTGGAGACATGAACAAAATAGTCTCCTCTGGGCAACAGCTCGCGAGTATGCAAATGGTCGCCATCCCGCAGCAGATCGATTTCCACAAAGTGACTTGAAGATGTCATAATCTCGCGTCGTTTCTGTTCATAACTCGCGCGACCGCGCGAACCGGCGATCTTGTTCGTGGGACTGAGCAGTTCAATCACTGTCACGACAGTGTGTTGATTAGTATCGATGACTTCCAGACGCGCTTCGTGGATCTCATCTTCAATCAGAGTCGTGAGAATAAGCGGCTCTGCCACCGAAACGCCAGCATCCGGAAATGAACCGGGAAAGCTTTCCGGAATACCGGTGTCAACGATCTTCAGGTCAGGAATAATCGCCTTCCGGCCGGGATCATTCTCATCCGAAATGTAGACTCGTTCTTCGACGCGCACATGGTACTGCGGTCGCAGCCGGCGGTTCAGTAGTTCGCGAGCCACGGACAGAAGTTCATGATGCACGTCAGGCCACAGGCTCGGTGCTTCAAGATACGGATCCATGCCTGGAAATGGAGACTGCATGCTCAGGTTCTTCGCTTAAACTACTCGGGAAACGGCAGTAAAAAAATCCCAGTTTTCACCACGGAGGACACGGAGATCTCGGAGGGGAAATACTTGAATTTGTAGTTGTCAGACGGTCGCAGGTTTTCTGTCTTCAGTGGAAGAAAACACAGTGCCGTGTTTTTCCGAGTCCTTCGTGAACTCCGTGGTAAAAAAACTTGAGTTTGCAGTCGCCAGTGGCAGTTGGCAGAGAATCGCGTCGAAGTCTTCAGTTTGCAGTCGTCAGCAAAACGCAGAATCGCGGAGTTGGGAAACTGCTGATTGCTGATTGGTGTTTCTCTCGCCATTGTCCCCTGCCGACTGCCGACTCCGGCGAAGCCGACTACCCCTTACCGTCCAGTTTGCCAAACAAACTTCCCAGATCGACCTTCCAACCGGGCAATACATCGCCTCCGTCAATGAATTCCTCTTCTGTGGCGACGCTGAATGATTCCGGGTCTGTATAAACGGCGACAGTTCTCGATCGTGGATCGACCATCCAGACTAGTCGCACTCCGGCCTGAAAATACTCGCGGCGTTTACGTGCCATCTCACCCCGGGTGTTGCCTGGACTCAGGACCTCGACAACAAAATCCGGCACGAGTTCAGGCACAGGTTGCGTCGGCAACTTTCCATCGGGCATTCGTTCCCAACTGAAGAATGCCACATCCGCAGCCCGGGCGGTCTTGTCAAACAGGCGAGTTGTCCCATCCGGACCAGTCACGACACCCAGAGGAGCGGATTCCAGGAAATCTCCAAGCCATCGCACCAGAACCATCGCCAGTAAAGATTCCAGCCACCCCATCGGTTTCTCCACCAGCGTTCCATCGACCAGTTCACACAGGCGGTCATCCGTTCTTTGTGCCTCAATCAAGTCCGCAAGCGTCGCCGAGCCAGGTGCGGGGATCGCACGAAGCCGGGATGGCGCAATTCCGCCCAGATCTGCTAAACGGTCCTCAAGCGATACCGTCACCGCCGCATTCATGGCAAACCGTCTTGGAATTTCTGCTGTGCTCATCCCGGCATCCTAACACAAATACTCCACGGCATCGAAAGAAATGCCCCCATCAGCAAACCACCAGTTGAAGATTCCGCCATGCCCTCGACCCCTGAGCCCTTCCCGCTGACGACTGCCCTGTTTGTCTTCTTCGTACTACTAAGAGGCTATCCGTAAAGGTTTCCCTTGTTTTTCAGCGGTTTCGCAACCTTCTAGAAGCGGGCTATTCTCTTGTTTTGCTAATGAATTATTGAAAACGT
>JAYTAK010000973.1:0-3070 GCA_043737515.1 Candidatus Kuenenia sp.
CACAGGACCGCATCCTGCTGAAGGACATGCTGCCCGAGTGGAAAAAATCGCTCAGCGGCACATTCGGC
This sequence comes from Candidatus Kuenenia sp., assembly GCA_043737515.1. Taxonomy (GTDB): domain Bacteria; phylum Planctomycetota; class Planctomycetia; order Planctomycetales; family Planctomycetaceae; genus SXXK01. Next base: position 69 of record JAYTAK010000973.1, read on the forward strand.
AAAGCACAGGCGTCTGCGGCGGTGAAGGTCGAAGACAACGGAAGTTCTTCGAGCATCACCGACGGAGCTGTCGTGATTGCCGCAATCACGAGCTGCACGAACACCAGCAATCCCAGCGTCATGATCGGGGCAGGTTTGCTGGCTCGCAACGCCGTCGCCAAAGGTCTGGAACGCAAGCCGTGGGTCAAGACCAGTCTTGCTCCCGGAAGCCGCGTCGTGACTGAGTACCTCAGTAAATCGGGACTCGATGTGTCGCTGGATGCACTGGGATTCCAGACGGTTGGCTATGGTTGCACAACCTGTATCGGCAACAGCGGTCCACTGCCGGAACCCGTCGCAAACGCGGTGACATCAGGTGACCTGGTGGCTGCGGCGGTGCTCTCAGGGAATCGAAACTTTGAAGGCCGAATCAATCCGCTGGTGAAGGCCAATTACCTGGCAAGTCCTCCGCTGGTCGTGGCGTATGCAATCGCGGGCACCGTGGACATTGATCTGGCAACACAGCCGCTCGGAAAAGACAAGCAGGGCAAGGACGTCTTCCTGAAAGACATCTGGCCGACTCAGAAGGAAATCGCCGAGACCATTGCCTCGTCCATGACTCCGGAAATGTTCACTGAACAATACGGCCATGCTACGCTGGGCCCTGAAGAATGGCAGAAGATCCAGAGCAGCGATGCCGACCTGTTTGAATGGGATGAACACAGCACCTACGTTCAGGAACCTCCGTTCTTCGTCGATATGCCCGTGACGCCGGGAGCGATTGAATCGATCGAAGGGGCTCGCTGCCTTGTCTCTGTCGGCGATTCCACAACGACCGACCACATCAGTCCGGCAGGAGCAATCAAAGCCAGCAGTCCGGCAGGCAAGTATCTGCAGGCGCAGGGCGTCACGCCGAACGACTTCAACAGCTACGGGGCTCGTCGAGGCAACGACCGTGTGATGACGCGCGGAACGTTTGCCAACATCCGCCTGAAAAACCTGATCGCCCCCGGCACGGAAGGCAGCGTGGCGATTCATTTCCCGAGCGGCGAACAGACATCCATTTACGACGCCGCGATGAAATACAAAGAAGCAGGCACGCCACTGGTGGTGCTTGCGGGAGCCGAATACGGCACCGGTTCCAGCCGCGACTGGGCGGCCAAAGGCACGTACCTGCTCGGCATCCGCGCCGTCATCGCCACCAGCTTTGAACGTATCCACCGTTCGAACCTCGTCGGCATGGGCGTGTTGCCTCTGCAATTCCGCGACGGCGAAAGCCGAGAGTCCCTGGACCTCGACGGCACCGAAACCTTCGACATTCGCCTGGACGACAAACTGAAACCCCAGCAAGCGGTTGAAGTCACGGCTCGCAAACCGAACGGTGAGCAGATTCACTTCGTGGCAACGTGCCGGATTGATACGCCGGTGGAAGTGGTTTATTACCGGAACGGCGGGATTCTGCATACGGTGTTGAGGCAGTTGGCGAAGGGGTGATATAGAATCAGCACATCTGGAGTGTCCTGAGATGGTAAAGACAAAGGCGAAGAAAGTTCAGCTCGCTGGTAGTGCGAACCAGGCGGTGGCCACGCAGGACGAAGCGTCGCTTCAAGATTGGCTGAACCGCATGCGAACCGCTGGGCCTGAAGATGTATTCATCCGTCAGCGTTTCCCAAGCGACATTTGGCGGGATGAGTATCTGGCAACCGTCGATACTCGGAGTGAAGAAGAAGTCCTCTTCTTGATCAGCTCATTCCTGATTGAAGGGGGCGCGACGCTGAGAAGCGAATGGACCTACGAAGGGCTGATGTCTGCGAAGTCTGAACATCCAGACTACTACCGGAAGGCAATGACTGACCCGTTTACTCGACGGCTAGTTCGATACATGCATGATCCCCTGGCAGGGCATCCACCACCGTGGGAAGGCAACACATGGATTGCTCAACTGCTTCCACGGCATCCAGATCTCGCATTGCAGGGACTTGAAGCATACATTCGTGCCTACATTGGGCACTTCAGCGACAATCAGATTTGGGGGCATGACGACGTTGAAAAGCTAATTCGTGCCAAATTCATCGGAATTCCCAAGTCATATCCCGATGCCATCAAGCTGCTCCACGACCTTGGCTGGAGGAAGTTAGAGTGTCTGGTCGAACGGCTGTACTACGCGATGGGGTATGACACAGAACTGACGCCACAGAGCCGTGACGGCGGAAGGGATGTTATCGCGCGGAAGACACGAGTGGGGGAGAAAGAAGATGTCTTGATCGATACAAAACTGTATACGGGCACCATTGAGGTTGACGAAGCACGAAAGATGCTCGGGACATTGTCTGATGCACGGGCGACGAAGGGCGTCATTGTCACGACGAGCGAGTTTACGTCCGGTGCATATAATTTTGCCAAGAATAACCCGATTGAGTTGGTCGATGGCAATCATTTGATCCCGCTGATGAACCGTTTTCTGGGAAGTAAGTGGCCACTTGAGGTTGACCATCTTGTCCGTGAAGCACTCACGGCTGGGGCGCACATGCACCTTTAGCCGCATCACCCCGACGGACACGTTGGTGAACGTAGGGTGGGACCAGCGAGCGAATGCGAGCGCAGGCACACCGATGGACGCTTTCCCGAGAAACACCGCCTCATGGCCCAAGGGCTTGCACTGCGGCTTGACTGCATGAAATGATGCATGCGAAGTCTTGGTCTAGTCTGCGATTCGCTGCGGAGCAGCGGCGTGCGGTAGCCTGTGGCTTCAGCCACAGGTCATGCGTTCCCGAAATGTCCCAAAGCTGCGGAGCAGCGACGTAATGCAACGGTCGTGAAGGTTCTATCGACGCATTTCGGGGCATGCCCACCGCAATTGAATGCTCACGCAAATTGGTCCCGCCTTTTACGTCGCTCCTCCGGAGCTTTGCCCTCATGTTTTGACCGTGTCCCTCGGGTTTACACCCGAGGCTACCGCACACGGCTGCTCCGCAGCCAATCGCATTTTGTCTTACCGTCGGAGTTGATTCATTCGTTTGATC
>JAYTAK010000974.1:0-3069 GCA_043737515.1 Candidatus Kuenenia sp.
AATTCCAAAGGCGAGCGGGGGACGTAAGTCCCCTGATTTGCTCGGGTTCGCGACGAATATCAGGGGATTGACATCCCCCGCTCGCCTAAGTCCACGCCATTGGGGGCGAGCCCCGCCGTGGCCGGAGATTTTGATTGAGGCGTTTTGTCTGGTTTTGATCAGAGGCTCGATGGGGGCGAGCCCCATCGTGGCCAAGCCATCTCGGCTGCGGCCATCGTAGGCGAGGCACCACTTCGCCTCCACGCGGGCTCGTCCCCGTGGAGCGGAGATCATAACCAGAAAGGCCCCTGAGATCATTCGTCACGACGGGGCTCGCCCCCGTCGAACGCTGATCACCTCCGGAAACGCTCTCCCCAAAATCACTTCTCCACCACAATAATCTTCAAACACTCAATCCCGCGATCATCGATGATCTTCGCAGCGATGCGGCGATTTTTTCCGAGATCGAACGGCAAGGACACTGTCCCTCGATACGCCTCAATCAACTCCTCATCGATCTCCGCTTTCAGGTTCTTCGCCAGACGACTCCAGCCGTCCTTCTCACCGGACATCGGGAAGAATACCTGCCGAGGCAACAAACTGCGGCCGTCGTAGTCGGTATCCAGCAGCCACATCGCTATCTTTGACGTGTCGCCCGATTCGATCTTGCCGTTCGTTGGATTGTAATAATCAAAGCCATGGACAGTGGCTTGTGAATAGTGGATGGTGGACAGTGGTGTCTTCAGTGACGCAGAGATTTCACCAGCCCTGCCAGTAATTTGCTGATTTCCACGCAATCGTTTAAGGCGGTCTCGACGCTCGGCTGCGGAAAGAACTGCAACTTGCCGCACAAAGTCATGAGTGTCTCCAATTCGGCCAGGGAACCCCGGGCTATTCCCAGAAAGTGCAGGAATTCCCCCGTCCCGTGCCGCGCTTGTCCCTCGGCGATGTTTGCGGGAATCGACACCGCTGCCCGCGTCAGTTGAGAGCGCATCCCATAGGTCTCTTCTTTCGGCAATTGCGATGAAAGCCGATAGATTGTCTCGGCCAAGGTCATTGACTTCTGCCAGACGATCAAGTCCCGATAACTTTGCAACGACATCGAAATTCCCCCAATGCCCGCCTTTACTGTCCACCAACCACAATCCACTGTCCACTCGCACGTCCGGTTGTCCCACCAGCCAGAAGCTTTCGTTGCTGGACCGTTTTTTCTTCAGGTCGTCGGTCAGCAGGTCGGTGTTCATCTGTAGTTTCAGGAACTGCATGCCCGCTTTCTTTGGATCGAGTTCATCAATGTCCTTGGCGGCTTCGGGATCGAAGTGAAACGCGGCGAACAGCAGCACTTCCGGTCTCGGCGTCAGTCCGCGAGCTTCCTCCCACGCAAGTTCGACGTGGCGTTGTTCCATCGGTGCGAATTCGGGACCGAACGACACGGCGACCGTGCGAGCCTGTGTGTCTTTGGTTTCACCGACAGCGTGCAGATAGCGGGTTCCCGGCAGCGGCTCCATGCGAGCGAATTCGATTTTCGCTCCGCCCTTGCCTCGCACGCCCGTGCGAGCCAGTTCATCCCGCCATTCGTCCTGCCGTGATGTCACTCCGCTGCGCGTAATCGACAGATCGGCAGGCATGGGATCGGCGATCGGTCCGATCGAATCGGCATCATCTATCGGTCGCACACTGATGGCGGGAACAGCTTCGTAGGTAAACGGCCCGGTCACGCGAGCCTTGCTGCGATCGATTTCCGGTTGATCGTAGAGCGTTTCCTGATCCGCGTATTTTTTGATCGCCGCATCAATCTGCTCGCGGGTCATGCCTTCGACGATTTCTGGATTGTTCGCGATCGATTTGAGTGTCACATGCGGGACCGTTTTGTATCTGAACCCGCTACCCACGCCTTCTTTGGGATGAGCCAGCGTGTAGTAATCAAACACCGCCGTCAATAATCGCTGCTTGGCCAATGTCACCGCCACGCGTGACGTGTCGCACGTGATCCAGCGTCGGCCCCATGTTTCGGCAACGAAAGCGGAAGTTCCGGAGCCGCAGGTTGGATCGAAAACAATGTCACTAGGATCGGTGGTCATCAACAGGCAGCGTTCGACGAGTTTTGTGCTGGATTGCACGACATAGACTTTATCGGTGGCGCCGCCTAAATCAGACCAAATATTCGTGAGGGGGAATGCAACGAAGTCATCAAAGAAACGAACATATCGCGGCGTGCTCCCGGCCAACGCTATTCGTTGCGCTATTTGGAGCCTTGCAATTCCTTCCCGATGAGTTTTCCATTCGCCCGCGCGGGGTAAATATGCCTTGCCCTGCAAAGTAATCTCAAAATAGCCGGTGCGCCCTTCCCGAACTCGCGGGGAAGTCAGGTCAGCGAGCGTATAGAACCGACTGTCATCTGGCACCTCTTCCGGGTTTTTGCGTTCCATCGCGGTCATGCGTCGACGATTGCCATCTGATTGCTCAATTAATGTGTACGACTCACCGCCGCGCCCACCACGTTCTTTTAGATGGTAAATTTGTCTATACTTTACCTGCTTGCGATCTTTTGCGTACCAAACAATAAAGTCCGTTGTTCCCGGCAGCAGGGCGGCTGTCGCGCCCGTCGTCTTTGAACAGGTGATAATGGAGACAAAGTTTTCCGCACCGAAAACTTCGTCGAGCAGGCCACGCACCAAGTGCAGATTTTCATCCCCAATTTGAACGAAGATGCTTCCAGACGACGTCAATAAATCTTGGCTTAACAGGCACCTGTCTCTGAGATAAGTAAGATAACTGTGGATGCCAAATTCCCACGTGTCACGGAATGCCTTCAGCATTTCGGGTTCTTGCGTCAGGTCTGAATCCTTTCCATCTTTGACATCACGATTATTCACAAACGGCTGAAAGTTTGAGCCGTAACGAATCCCATACGGCGGGTCGATGTAGATCATCTGCACCTTGCCCGCCATGCCCTCCTTTTCCAGCAGGCTGTTCATCACCAGCAGCGAATCGCCGGCGACCAGCCGATTCGTCCAGCCATGCGGATGCTTGTAAAAATCCAGGGCATCCCGCAGCGGCAGATACTCGGCCGGTTCTTCAAACAGCGAC
>JAYTAK010000975.1:0-3067 GCA_043737515.1 Candidatus Kuenenia sp.
GGGTCTTGTGCAGTGTTGAAACGAGGCGTGTTTAGCCATCCATCTGATTCACCATCCGCACGAGGCGGATGGGGTCTCAAAGATGTGGGTAACGTCAAGCCTGAAACCGCGGGGCTTCGCTCCGCTCAGTCCAGCCCCGGCCACCCGATCCATCAAGGCACGGCTGACCGAGCACCAGGCTTCCAGCCTGGCATCGACTGACGGTAACGCCATGTTTCCTGGAAGCAATGACAAGCTGGAAGCTTATCCCACCTTAAATCAACAGCCCGCTCGATGCGGGACGAGTCGGTTCGCAATCGTTCGGCAGACACTGTCAGTCATTGTCACATGCTGAAGCCAGTGCATTTTATTTCCAGGACTTATTCGCATTCACACTCGCAGTCATCCTGACCGTGACAGCAATCGTTGCAACGTGGATCGGGCATACGAGCGACGTATGACGGGCCGTACTTTGAAGGTGAGTCTTCCAGCGTGTATGGTTCATATTCCATGCGATAGCCATCGCATGGTCGAGCGAACAGGTTTCCGAAGCCGCGTGGGCGAAAGGGTGCCGGCGCACAGCGCTGGTACTGCGTCAGCGTGGCGGCGCGAGGTCGATACCAGGTCGTGTATTTGTCGAATGGCATTGAGAAATGATGATAGCCGTTTCCGGCCGATCCTGGTGCCCCTAGATCAGGCGTCGATCTGATCTGAGCATAGCCGTTAAAGGAATCTTCCGGCATCATTGCGTCTCCCGTTCGAATCGGAGAAAACTTTCGCAGCGAGTTCTTGCTCGGAACCAGTGACGGATTGGAGCCTGGGGCAGGCAGAGTCACGCCGCCGTAATTCTGAGGAACCGGAGGCTGAGCGATACAAGACAGTTGTCCGATCAGCAGTGCCAATACAAACACAGCCACTGGAACATTGCGTTTCATGGTTGTCATCCTGACAAAGTGAATCCTGTTGCGAAGGCAGAAGGTGCAGGCCACCTCTCGCACAACCTTTTTCGGCTGGTTCCGACTTTTTCTCCGCAGGGATTCGGGTGAGGATCCTGCCAATGTTGCATCACAGTCCGGATCGTCTCAAACTTCGGGTTATGACATCACCTCGCTGGTCTTTACGGTCGAAAAACCTCGGTATTCCTGCAGTTTTTGCCGCCATCGATTGCCATTCGTTCAAGAGAGTTCTCGGAATCAAAATTGTCAGCCCAATGGCACTGTGGTTTTCCTCAAAAGTAGCAGGCTCACTCCGTGTGCCGTCCGCCAATTCGCCCGTTTTTAAGGGCTACGGCACTTGGAAAGTGCCTGCCACTTTCAAAACCAAGTGCGATTGAGTGACAGCCAGCGGGATTGGGGGCAAATTTTTTTCGGTGCAAATGAGTCCATGGTTTCAATTCACCGAACAAATGAGTAGACTTCCGCAGGAACGAAAGCTGGGTAAACAAGGCGATTTTCAGCCCGTGGGTTCAGGTTTGAAAATCGACTTCGATGAAGCTACGTACCTTTCCGATTCTGTCGCTGGATACTGTCCGGCGTTTGAAAAGCTATCCGATGAATTTGCCCGCGAGTGAAATGACTTCCGTGACGGTCATGGATGAAGTCTCAATTGATGCACGGAAGGTTCGAGACGAATTGCAGCCAACCGTTCCTGAGCGTTCTGATCATACCGATCAGGGCTTGTCGTTCCGTCGATCCAAGCGTGTTCAGAGGCTCACAGGTTTCGGAATCCGCTCGATTGGATCCTACGTGCCGTCGCGCGTTGTGACGAACGAAGAACTTGAAGCCCGATACGGCTTTGAACCGGGCTGGATCAAACGCAGAACGGGAATTCTCCAGCGGCGATTTGCCGACGAATCAGAATCCACCAGCGACCTGGCGGTTGAAGCAGCTCGCCGGGCAATGGCTGCGGCACACGTTTCGCCATCCGACATTGACCTGCTGATCGTTGGCACATTTACGCCCGACTTCACATGTCCCTCGACCGCCTGTCTGGTGCAGGACAAGCTCAAACTTGATGCCCCTGCGATGGACCTGCAGGCGGCGTGTTCCGGTTTCATGTACGCACTGGCCACCGGAGCACAGTTCATTGCCACCGGCAACTCGCGACTGGCGCTGATCATTGGTGCGGATGTCAACAGCCGGATTGTAAGACCCGACGACCAGCGCATCGCACCGCTGTTTGGTGACGGTGCCGGAGCTGTGATTCTGGAGCCCGGTGACAGCGATCAGGGGCTTGTGTGCTATCAACTGGGCGCTGATGGAGCCGGTGGCGGCATGCTCGACCGTCCCGCTGGTGGTGCGACATTGCCGCTGACTCCGGAACTTGTGGCGGCAGGCGAGCACTATTTGAAAATGGACGGTCGCAACGTGTTCAAGTGGGCCATCGAAGCCGTGACGCAATCGATTGAGGTCGTACTGGACAACGCCGGCGTGACGACTGACGATGTGAGTCTGTTCGTACTTCACCAGGCCAATATTCGCATCATCGACCATGCGATGAAGGTGCTGCAGATTCCTCGATCAAAGGTTTACAACAACCTGGACCGCGTCGGCAATACGTCGGCCGCATCGATTCCGCTCGTATTGGACGAAGCACGCCGCGAGGGCCGGATCAAACGCGGTGACCTTGTCGTGATGTGCGGCTTTGGCGCGGGCCTGACCTGGGGAACCAGCTTATTTCGCTGGTAGTCCCGCAACAACCGGCGCGGTTTCTTCGTCGTAGAAAAAATTGGCCATCAGGTGCTCGGCACAGAACAGCAGAATGACCAGTCCCATCAGGACCGGGAACACCTCGATTCCCAGACGCCCCATCCGTACGGCCCGCTGCAATTCATCGACCTGATGCACGATCGCCACGTTGCTGCCCGCCAGCATCGCGTTTAACTGGTCATCGCGAATTTTTTCCAGATTGCTTTCTTCATCACGCATGTTCACGGCGAACGCCGCTTCAAACGGACTACGCGCTTCGAATGGCTTGAGACGATAATGACCAGCGTCGGTGGCGTCCGCAATAAGTACGGAAGATTCATCCGCCAGCATCGATCCGCGCGTCTGTCGCAGGCCGGGGCGACGCAGCAGATACTGATCAA
>JAYTAK010000976.1:0-3065 GCA_043737515.1 Candidatus Kuenenia sp.
GCGGTGCGGTTTACATCCTGCGTCTCAATGCGGATGGCACGGCCAAAAGTACCACAAAGATTGCTAACTCTCTGAACGGAGGCCCGGTCATTGGAACAGACGACGCTTTCGGCGTCGTCGCGTCGCTGGGTGATCTCGACGGAGACGGCGTCACCGATATCGCCGTGGGAGCAGCATCCGCTGACGCCGGTGGTACTGATCGCGGCGTCGTCCATATACTTCGCTTGAAAGCCGATGGAACTGTCAAAAGCTCCACCACCATTGCCAATCCTGGCAATGGAACACTTCCGGCAGCCGACAAAGATAATTTCGGTCAGGCGATTACAACACTGGGAGATCTGGACGGTGACGGTGTCGTGGAAATCGCAGTCACTGCCAACATTCACGACGTGATCGGCGACAGGGCTGGAGCGATCCATATGCTGAGACTGAATGCCGATGGCACGGTCAAAGGAAAATCCAGAATCGTCAGTGGAATCGCCGGTGCACCTATTGTTTCGCCATTTGGACGGCTCTCCGGCATGACCGCGATTGGCGATGTCAACGGGGACGGCATCAACGACCTTGCGATCAGCGTGTCCGAACAGCAGACCGCGACAACCGATCTGCCTGACACTGTTTATATCCTGCATCTCAACGCCGACGGGACGATCAAGCGCACAAATCGCGTGGGAGATCAAATCGAGGGCACGTCCATTCTGCCCGGGGCCTCGCTGCTGGCGAGTTCGATGACGTTCCTTGGCGATTCGAATGGCGATGGACGATCAGAACTCGTTGTCGGAATGCCATTCTTCCGCGGCACCGATGATACGCGGCCCAGCGTGTTTGTTCTTCCGCTGCTCGACGCCCAATCCCCATCCACACCCGCCGCGCCCACGATCACAGGACCGGGAGCAACGACACCGAAACTCCGTCCGACGTTTACCTGGGCTGCCGTCGCGGGTGCCACTGAGTACGAGATTTCCGTCAACAGCATAAGACTGAGCACGACCATCCTCGACAGAGTCGTCGTCACCGGGACGTCGTACACACCCACAATCGATCTTGGTCTCGGCAAGTTCAATGTCGGGGTTCGCGCGAAGAATGTCACGGGGACGTCTGGCTGGTCGCTGCGGCATGATTTTTCGGTCGTCAGTGCGGTGGAAGTGCTCCCCACGCCGGACGGCCTGATCCGGCGGCCCACGCTGGCATGGCATGAGATGCAGGGTGCGTTCAATTACGAAGTCTTCGTCAGCGATATTCGCACTCCGAACGCGGCTGTCATTCGCACGACCGTCTCTGGAGCGTTAACAACATTTGTTCCGACCGTGGACCTTGCTCGTGGCGCGTACCGTCTGTCTGTTCGCGCATCGGCGGCTGACGGGACAATTGGTCAGTGGTCACTTGCGGACGAATTCACGATCGGCGGCAGCACGACCATCGCGCCCGTTGCCAATCAAATCTCCCGCCGGCCAAAACTGGAATGGAGCGTCATACCGGGTGCCGCCTTGTACGATATCTGGATCGTCGATCGTGGCAATCCTGCTAAACCACCGATTCGAACGACAACGACATCGGCTGACGCATTCTTCGTACTTGACAGAGATCTGCCGACAGGAAGTTACCGGGCGTGGGTTCGCGGAATCGCCGGTGATGCATCCTTCGGGCAATGGTCAGCAGCGCGAGATTTCCAGACGGGAATTTCAACAACGTTCATCTCGATGCCGTCCCCTCTGCCGCCGGGCATTGTTACGACGCTCAACTGGACGTCGATTGCAGGAGCTGTGCGATATCAGGTCTGGGTCGATGATCCTGCACCGGGGATTTCTCCGGCGGAGTCATCTATCCGAACGGTCGAAGGCAATGTGACGTCGCTCGTCGTCTCTGTCACTCCGGGAACTTTCAGAGCCTGGGTACGTGGCGTGGCACAGGATGGCAGCTTCGGAGCGTGGTCGGCGACGCTGGAGTTTTTGTCTCGTGGCGCTGTATTTAGCGGAACCATCACCGCCGTCAACGGGCCGAGTCCCGATCGTCCCACGTTCAATTGGCCGACACAGCCAGGAGCAACTTCGTACCAGATTCGCATCGACAGTGTTCCGCTCGGCACAACAGGCTACCTTGTCGCGAACAATATTTCAGGTCTGTCGTTCACTCCGGCCACGGCCTTGCCACTCGGGAATTATCAGATTCAGGTGCGAGGCGTCTACGCCAACGGAACGGAAGGACATTGGTCCAGTCCCGTCCTGAAGTCCAGCCAGCCGGTTCCTCAAACGATTCCCGTTCCGCTGGCCTTCTTACAGACGCCAACGCTGATGTGGATTCCAGTCGCAAATGCACAGAGTTACGAAGTCACGCTGTGGAATCGCGATACCAATCAGTCTGTCTTTGAACGACGGGCAGCAACCAGCCCCAGCCTCACGACAGGAACACTTCCCGATGGAAATTACCGATGGTGGGTCGTGGCGATCAGTCCATTTGGCGTGCGAAGCACCTGGAGCGCGGCCAGTGATTTCCAGATCGGTGGTGCGACGACACTTTCCGTACAGCAGGTTGCAAATGCCGTGACTCTGAACTGGACTGCCGTGGCCGATGCGGACCACTATGACCTCTGGATCAATGATGCGCTGGGGACCACAGTCCTGCGCGAACAGACACTGCATGGGACTCAGTTACGCCCTTTGACACCATTCGCGGCAGACACTTACCGAGCCTGGATCCGCGCCGTCAGTGTGACTGGAAAAGTCGGTGCGTGGAGTGAGATGCTGGTGTTTAATACGGTCTGAATTCCTGAACCATCGGTAGCGCTTGGAATGACAGATGTGGGATCAATGGATTTAAAGCACCTGACTGCACCCGCGTGCTGTAAGACGTCTTTAACCACAGAGGTCACGGAGGAGCACAGAGGAATCACAATGATGTGACGTTGGGTCACACGCACAACACGCTTAGATTGAATCAGAATTTCTCTTCCTTCGGATTTGAGGTTCTCTGTACTACTAACGTTCAAAATCTTCGCACGGCGCGCAAATCCCGGCACGCAGGAACGGGGAACACTAATCGACGCTGATCTTCACTGATGGTACGAT
>JAYTAK010000977.1:0-3061 GCA_043737515.1 Candidatus Kuenenia sp.
CGTAGGCTGGCCGCCCTCGGCCGTCTTGCGGTTGATTGGCCGTTCGTCCGAAAACACAGACGGCCGCGGCCATCCTACGCCGGTCGTTGTTGCCGCGCACCGTTGGCGATCTCAGGCGAAGTGAATCGCTCCACGGAGACCGGCTTCGCCGACACGTTCAATCAATTGGACCAAGGCGGCTCGTTCCAAGGCTCTGCGAGGGCGACGCACCAGGACGATCAAGCCAGCGAACGGGGCGTCGCCGATCAGCGACAAGAAGTCATCCCGGTTGCAGGTCACTAAGATGTAGTCGTTGTCATTCGCGAATCGGAACACATCGTCATCCCGGGTGGTCGTCGGCAAGACTTCACGCAGGCGGATGACCTGGTGGTCCATTGTTTTCAATGCATAGGCGGCATCGTCGGGGACATCATGGTCAAAGAAGAAAATCATGCGTCCGTCTGCATCTGACGTGAAACGAGGAGATCAATTTCTCCTCGATGATCCTCATAGTAGGCGAGACATTCATAAACCTGAGCGCGCGTGAGTGTGGGAAAACAGTTCGCCACCACAGTTTCGACGGACTCACCCGTCTGCAGTAGCGCGATTACGTCATGCACGCCGATTCGAGTCCCTTCGACGATGGCCTGGCCGCTGCGAACACCGGGGACGCTGGAGATGTAGTGATAACCGGAAGACGGCATTTTGGCAGATGTATTCATGACAAAAAGAATACGATGTGGCGATATCCCTGGCTAGCCGCAATACCGGCCGCAGGCCACGGAATTTCAGAAATTGCCGTGGAGTGGCATCGCCGGAATCGGCTGTGGTGCGCAGCGACGGACTTTCTGCCGGGACCAGCGAAGGTGAGCAAATTGCCTCGATTGGCACGGCAAACGCATCGTGTCGCGACCTCAGGACGAGGCGAAAATGGTTGCTCTTGATCGCCCACAAAGCGAATCGATTCCAAAGCAGCTCGACTGATACATCAATTGTGCCTGCGCTCCGCTTGTCACACCCTGCGAAATCAAACCGTGACTCATGACACTTCATTTTGGACTGCGTGAAGAATATTAGCTGCGGCCTGCTCGTTGCATGGCGGCGGTCCAGGCTTCCGGCGTCATGACTTCCGCTTCTTCCACCAACAGCCGCGGAATGTCTTCCAGAATCGGATACCGCAGGCGAACTTCCGGGTTCGTACAGACCAGAGAATCGCCGTCCGGCACAAGATCACTGTGACACTTCGGACACACGAGATAGCTTTTGGATTTTTCGAAATTGAATGTCATTGAAATTGTATTCTGCAAAAATAACGTGTGAGCGGAATGGCGCTAGTGCTCTGTCAGCACTTGGATTTAGGTTTTACTAAATTAGCCGGAGAGCGTTAGCTCCCGGTTTTTCGCAAAAAACCGGGGGCTAACGCCCTCCGGCTGATGGCTCCTAAGTTGATTCAAAGTGGGATGAGCTTCCAGCTTGTCATGTTTGCCAAACAACATTGGTTTTGATTCAGCGATGGCAAGCTGGAAGCTTACCCCACGTTGGAATTCACTCAGCGTCGCGTTCAGAATCCTCGCAGTGTCCGGATATCGGCAAACGTCCGCAGCGAATAATCGATCCCCGCATAGTCCAGCGCTGAACACAATGCGCGGACGGCAACGCCCATGCCATCCGGGCCGCTGAAGCCGCCGAACTGGCCGCCGCCTTTGAGGTGAGGTTCCGTCTCCAGATAGAAGCCTTCGATGCCCAGTTTCTGCAGTCGTTGCTTGATCGCAGGCAGTTGTTCGCGAAGGTCGCGGAAGATCATTTCATGACCGGAATCGCCGTCCGTACACGGCACAAAATTCTTCAGGCGATCTTCATCCACCGCTCCCGTCCAGACCAGACTCGGATCAATCCGATAATCCTTAACGTGCATCCAGCCCAGCCAGGGAATCGTCGCCCGGTATTCTTCGTAAACCTGAACGGCGTTCTTGTTCTGAGCAGCCACGTTGCCACCGTCAAAGATCAGGACCATCGACGGATGATTCACACGTTTCGCCAGTTCAGCGAGGAGCGGCCCTGTCTCACCGACAAGATTCGGCTCGATTTCAAGACCGTAGACGAGACCCTCCTTCACGCAGGCTTCCGTGATCGTGCGAATTTGTTGCGCGGCCAGGTCCAGGTGCTGCTCAGGCTTCGTTCCGCGCGGATGGTAAAATGAAAATCCCCGGATCAATTTCGTGTCCAGGGCCTTGGCACAGGCGATCGTGCGGGCGACCTCACCCTGCATGTACTCGTCGAACGGCACGAACTTGTTGTGTGAGCCGTCGTCAACGTTGAGCAATTTCACTTTGCCGACGCGAGCACCAATGCTGGTGACGCGAACACCGTATTCGGCATGCAACTGCTTCAGCTTATCGATCTTCTCCAGGCTGAGTTCCGTGACGTGTTCGATCTTGCCGTCCCCCAGCACGTCAATAAACCGCGGGCTGTAGTTGCGGATTCCGATGGCAGCCAACGCCGTCATCTGTTCAAGTGCCGTACGCCGATTTGCCGCTTCATCCGCAAACGCGCTGATGATCACTGATGGCTTGCTCGCCATAATTGTCTCCAAAGAATTGCTGGTGAAAGGCTGTATTGTTCTGGGAAGCACACTGTTTCACAAGTGAGCGAGATTTGAAGCCGTCTATGAGTCACATAAGACACATCAGTCCCATACGTCACATCAGTCCCACTTGATTTCCCGTGTCACCTCTGTCGCAATTCGACTTTGTGTGCCTGATAAGACAGCCAGCCTGATTCTGCGACTGCCGTCAGCGGACGATGCGGAAACGTGTGTTTTGTAACAGGCTGCTCGTTCAGCATCGGATCAAGGCATTGAGCGTCATCCGGACTACCGCGTCTTCCCATGGAATCACAGTCGGCGGAGCGACTGAGCTACGTAGGCGACGTCGCTCCGCGACTCGCATTCCTGTCAACGCCCGATCGCAACCAACGCCACGCTGCTTAGGACCGTGCAAGAAATAACTGTCCCATTGTCGCCTTTCGCTCTGCTCAGCAAACGTTAAAAGTGTTGTTTTTCTGAGAAGAATTCAGATGAGGA
>JAYTAK010000978.1:0-3061 GCA_043737515.1 Candidatus Kuenenia sp.
GGCGCACCAATAAGTGTCGCCTCGTGGTGGATGCTGCCAGCATCCGAACTGACGCTGGCAGCGTCGGCCACGACAGTTATTTCTGTGCCGGTACTTAGCGTGGTCATGGAGACCCCGCTGCGGCTGAGGTGGCGAGGCTGGTAGATGCTTCCAGCTTTGCATCGACGTCGGGTGACGGGACCAGCTTCATGCGGCGCATGTAGGCGAGGTAGGCGTCGAAGAGATGCGTGTCGGGGACGGGGCAACTGATGGCTGAATCGAGAAGAGCTTCCTGGGCACGCTGGGAATCGAAACGAGGATGGACGGCGTGCGAAGCGTCGTCGCCGAGGGCGCGGGGGCCGAGGACGTCGGTCAGCATGCGGATGTCGCCGATGCCCAGTTCGGTACCCATCTTGAGCAACCGATCTCGCCACTCGTCGTAGGAGACCACTTCCAGTCCGAGATTGGACTGCCGCATCCATTCGATGAGTGCGCTCGTCCGCATTGGAATCGGGTTCGTCAGGTGGAATTCGCGGTTGGCTGATTCCGGCTGGAACGACAGTTCCACGAGGGCCTTCGCCACATAATCGACCGGCGTGACATCGAGTTCAACATCACGCAGTGGTGCGGCTCCGAGTCGCAGGCAGATGATCACCAGCGTGTGCAGCAGATCGTTCGTATTCGACGCGCCGGTGATGCTGTCGCCGGTGATGTGGCCTGGTCGGTACATGGTCACGGGAATCCCGCGCTGGCGTGCTTCCTGAACCAGCTTTTCGCCGACCCATTTTGTCTGCGTATAACCGTACATCTGCTTTTCGAACGGCTGCATCGGATCTTCTTCGGTCACGAGCTGACCTCGATTGTCGTCCGCTGTGTGGACGGCGAATGTCGATACCAGATGCACATGTTTCGTGCGCGTGGCGACTGCGAGCTTGAGCGATTCAATGACGCCACCGACGTTGGTGGCCCGCAGCGATCCATACGACAGGGCCAGATTGAAGTCGGCCCCGTTGTGGTAGATCACGTCAATTTCAGCAGCGAGTTGCTGGTAAGATTCATCCGACAATCCAAAGGCAGGCTTTGAAAAATCGCCCACGACAATTCGCACTCGATCCGCGAGATGCGGAGGCTTGAGTGAATAGCGTTTGAGGTTGCTCATCAGTCGCCGTCGGCCGGAAACTTCGTCGGAAGCACGCACGAGGCAGACGATTTTCGCTTCGGTCCGACGCAGCAATTCGTCCAGCAGGTAGGCACCCAGAAATCCTGTGGTCCCTGTGAGCAGGATCTGTTTTGCTGATGCCGTCATAGAAATCGGCGTAGTGCCGGACGGCACGATGGCCGGGTCCAGAATGAGATCCGCAGCCACCTCGTCGGGAACCGGCGGAGCTGGGCGGCGAAGCAAAGGCAGGCGATGCCGGGGCGAATGCGGGTGGCCATTGCCGCGAACGGATTCCGCTGCATCCCGCGCTGCTGAGACTGCAATCTCGTGAGCGGGGTGAGCGACGATCTGTTGCAGCAACTCGTGGTAAATCACGTTGATCTGAGCGACGGACGCAGGAGCAAGCACTTGCGAATTGAAACGCCATTCTCCGAAAATGTGGCCGCGTGCTTCGCTGATCCACAACGAGATGTGCGATTCGGCGTGCTCCTCGATTGATGGAGGATTCACCGCAGAGAACGTCGCCTGCAGGCTGACTTTGTCGCTGGTGCCTTCAGGCCATTCCAGCAGTTGACTCAAATGTGAAAACGGCAACTGTTGATGACGTTGTGCGTTGGCCCGTCGCTCGTTCGACGTCGCCAGGAACTTGCCGAACGTGACGCCCGGTTCCAATGTGCTGCGGAGTGGCAGGCAGTTCGAGAATTCTCCGTCGGCGGTCTCCTGATCAGCGGGTTCCTGACCAGCGAACTCATAACCGATCAACAGATCCGGTTGGTTGCAGAAGCGATGCAGTGTCAGTTGCCATGCGGAGAACAGAATGTCGGCAACCGGCAGATTCAGTTCGGCTGAGAATGCCATCAGTTGCAGGAACATGTCAACAGACAGCGTAAACGGCACGACACTGCCGGACTCAGACAGCCTCTGCTGATCGCGAGCAACGGACGGCCAGTGCAGACCGACCGGAGCGCCCTCAAGCTGGTCCGTCCAGAATTCCGCCAGTCGAGTTGACGAATTCTCCGCTGGACCTGCGGTTGTCGAACTTGTCGCGCCGTCTTCCTGTGAAACGTCATTGGTTGTGGCGTTGGCCAGAACAAGGCCCAGCAGAGTCGTCGCAAGCTGGCGAACATTGGGACCAGACAGCACGCTGCCCATTGGAATGCTCAGATGCAATTCGCTTTCCAGGCGGTTCATCAGTTCCACGGCCATCAACGAGTCGAGCCCCAAATGGGTCAGCGGCGTATCGCGATCGACCTGCGCGGCCTCGATACCGAAGACGCGGGCGACCTGTTCTGCAAGGAACTCTTCAATGATTGCAGCCTGCTCGCCGGGTGCTGCGACGAGCACGCGCGTCGCGACAGCACCGCCGGAACGGTTGCTTGTCTTTTCGCGGAAGAGCGGCGTGTACATCGGCAGCGAACCCAGTGCTGGGCTGAATCTTGCCAGTTGCTCCCAGTCAGCTTTGGCCACGCAGATCTGCGCCGCTGATCGCTGCATGAGATCACGCAGAGCACGCACCGCATCGGGAACGAACAGCGAGCGGAAGCCGAGTTTGTCGAGATATTCCTTGGCCTTGAGGTTTCGTTCGAGATATCCCGATCCGCCGATCGCGCCCCAGTTCACGGTCAGTGCGGGAAGACCGAGAGAATGCCGATACGACGCCAGTGCATCCAGAAAACAGTTGGCGGCGCTGTAGTTCGATTGCTTGGTCGTACCGATCAGGGCAGACACAGACGAGAAGCAGATAAAATGATCCAGCGGCAGATCGGTCGTGGCTTTGTGCAGATTCCATCCGCCGATCATCTTGGGATGCATCACGCTGTTGAAGCGTGCGTTATCAAGTTCGTGGATGAACGTGTCGTCCAGAACCATCGCGGCATGCACGACACCACGGAGCGGCGGAAGTTCTTTTCCAATCCTCGCAAT
>JAYTAK010000979.1:0-15944 GCA_043737515.1 Candidatus Kuenenia sp.
GAACGCGGATGAATACTTCGCATTCGGTCCCGGTGCGGCCAGTTATCTCAACGGCGTCCGGCGCACCAACGTTCGCAGTGTCGTCCGCTGGCTGAAAGCCTGGCAGCAGAACGAATTCGAGGTGGAACATTCCGAAGACCTGTCAAACGAAGAAAAAGCCCGCGAAGCCATCATGCTGGCACTCCGCATGCGTCAGGGGCTGCACGTACCTGCGTTTGAGCAACGCTTCGGACTGCGTTTCGCGGAACTCGCCGGTGCTGCACTTCAACGACATCTGGACGATGGTTTCCTGACGCAGCAGGCCGATTATGTTTCGCTCACGACTGAAGGGCTGCTCATCGCAGACACCATCATTTCTGATTTCCTGTAGTTGGAATTCGCTGTTGCCTGATCGTTCGACATGGCACGGTTTGCAATGCGGCAACCGGAATCCGTTCGATCAGCATTCCATCGTTGACCGCCGAAATGACATTCTGTGAATCCAATTGAATTGAACCAACACAAGTGATCTGTCCATCGCCGCTCCCCCGTTGTACCAATTGTCAGTCAAACACTGAGTTCTCAAGGCGATGACGGGGGGAGCGGAAATGCAAAAGGCTATCGCATACATTCAAGATCAGTACAAAGGCTCAGACTGCTGCAATTACTTTGATGAGTCGTTGCCAACCAGCCTCGTCACGAAGCACACCACGTTGATGTCAATGCAAACAAGCGATTGAATGACACTTCAAAATCTCTTATCGGCGGCTTAGTATCGTGCCGAGTTTGCTAAAAGTACTTGAGCGTATAGACGATTTTTCCCTGGAGGGTGGAGTCTTCGATTGCAGTTCCTGTCCACGAATCAGCGGTTTAGCAGCGTCTTCTTCTGGTTCCGAGGCGACTCTTACGGCTCTCTCCGCTGAAGCGTGGGTGTGCGCCGATTGCTGAGTTCGCACAAGCTCATCCAGTTTTGATTGTAGCTGCACAATCTGTTCTGCGTGTCTGGCCACAATGTCAGAGTCAGACTCAACAGAGGCAGACTCCACGTTGTCTTCAATGTCGCTCCAGGGGTTGACCCTCTGAGATCGTGGCGGCTGACTTGGCTCGGGGGCTGGTTCGGGTTTGCTTTCGGACAGCTTCTGAGTGGCCAGTAGCTCGATCAGTTTTTGCATTTGAGTTACCTGGGATTCCAGTCGAGCCATCTGTTGTTCGCGGGCATCCAAATTGTGCGCGACCGAATTCTGCCAGGGATCCGCGCCTTTCCGAAACAGTGTAGTACAACCTTCACCACACGGAGCTTGAGGCAGGCAGGGTTGAGGATAGTATTCCTCAGGCGCACCTTCCGGTTGCCTGTCGTCCGGGGCGGGAGCGCTTTCTGGATTTGCTGGAGCGCTTTCTGCATTTCCGCGAGGCTTCAAACCAAACTGAGCAACGTCTCCGGTAACGAATGGAGCTTCCGCAGATTCGGTGTGCATCGTTGGATTCCGCCGAAACTTGACAAGAGACGGCAACTGTAGAGTTGGCAAAGCAATGGATAACTCGGGGATACGAAGTGTGCCAAGTCTGAGTCCCAGCGAATTGGATTCCCCTGAAACTTCGCCACGTGCTGGTCCTGTGACGAATGAACCTTCCGGCTGCGGTGCACTTTCTTGATCTTTTGGTTCGCTGCAGTTAGGCGGTCGATGGCAACCCGGTCGATATGCCCGGGAACAGTCATCAGCCTTTGTCTGCGAAGCAAGTGCAAGAGCTGTGACGAAGGTGAAGAATTTCCTATTCATTTAGCGGCACTCCTTTGACGTTTATATTGAGTATCAAAATGTTTGTGACCAGTTTGGCGGCTGGGAATCAGCTTTATTTCTCAAGTTTCACGGCCAACCTCTCAAGAATCACGGTCACTCTGTCGAGTTGCTCCTCCTGTTTATCCAGCCTGCGTTCAAGATCTTCCATTTTGTTATCAGCTGCCTCTGCTGACTCTTCTCTAGCGCTTTCGTTTTCGGCAACTTCGCGGAACGCATTTCGTTCAATCTGCGCAGCAACGCTGACAGCGGTTTCGCCTCGGGGCGGCTCGGCGCAGTCAAAGCATGTCAGGAGGCAGCATTTCTTTCTCTTAATTGGCTTTTTCTTGCCGCAGCATTCGCAGCATTCCTGATCGCATTCGCATTCGCCGTCGCTGCATGCTGACCAGCAAGCTCCGGGTTCGTTGCAGGCCTCTCGACAGCATTCACCGCATTGACCTTTGCCACCAAACCTTAAGAGCCAGCCAGCTTCAGCTGTCGCACAGAGAAATGGGAAAATTCCTCCTGCGATCAACATCAACACCGATTTCCTCATCATGACAACCTCCTGTACGGGAATCCATTCGTAAGCTCCTGCAACCGACTGCAGACACGTTGAGTCAATTTCGTCACTGTTGGACTGCGTCTCTAAGTCTTCAATTATTGTATTTCCTCATGCTGCCGAAACAATTTGATGCGCTCGTTGCATTCGGTTTCCGAAGTTCAACCCAACCGAGCCGTACAATTAGAACCGAGAGAGTTTGGAAGCTTGGGATCGGTATATCGTGCCGAATGAAAGACACGGTCAATTTGTTTTTCGGCAATATTGACCACTTGACCATCCTCGCGCGTTTTGCGGAAAGTCGTCTGCTGGACTCACAGCCTGTTAATATTTGACAATCTCTACGGGTTTAATTGGCCCCACAGAATCCAAAGCACTGGTCCACGCCCAACTGAAAATTAAAAACTACTCTAGCCCCGATTTTAGAACGCGATCCTGCATCTTCATAATCCGCCAAGTCGCCCCAAACTACTCAATTTCGCAAATCTTCGTAGATTTCGGATGATTTCGCTTGAAAAATCGTTGTGCGCCAGTAGATATTTCTCCCCAAGGCAGATTAGTGCTGAGATACGTAATAAACCACCCGCACGTTCTTGGAAATGAATCATGTCGTTCGGACGCATCGAGGAAGGTTCAGATGGTCGTCAGCGAGCGCTGAGTAGTTTAAAGGCCAAGTCGAATGTGTCATCGGGTCCTTCGCCGACGATCGTTTACATCCATGGGATTGGTGCACAGCCGGCTGCGATCACCCTGAAACGGCAATATGATCATGCTCTGTTTGGGCAGGACGTCGGCGAACGGAGCCGACTCTGCTACTGGGCCGACTTGCTTCATCCTCAACCAGTGACCGAAGCATCAGCGTCCCTCGCGATGTCCGTCACCAGCCATTTCGATGCGTCCGTTCCGTCGGTCGATCAACTGGAAGCGCTGATTCCGGATGAAACGGAGTGGCCCGACGACGTGCGCGAGCGAATTCTGGCTGCGACCGGTCGGCACCGGGATCGTGATGTGAAGCGTGTTGTCGCCGAGTGGGGGCATCAACTCGCCCAGAAAATGGCGAACTCGCTACTGGGTCAAGGCCACGCTGATCTCGAATCGAAGTTTCGCGCCAGGAATGCTGGTAACTACCAGGCAAGGGTCTTGCCGGCAGGCCCGGTCCGAAAATGGTTGATGCGCCAACTGACAAGGATGTTTCTAGAGGACGTCAACCAGTACCTTTTTCAAGCGGATGTTCGAAAGCGGATTCAGGATCGATTGCGAAGAGTGTTTGTTCCGGATGGGGGGCCGTACGTCGTTGTCTCGCACGGTCTGGGGACTGTGATTGCCTACGATGTCTTGCATGAAATGTCGCGAAACAGTTCGCTGGATGTGCCGTTGTGGATTACACTCGGTTCGCCGCTGGGGATTGACGAGGTGCAGGACGGAATTGAGCGTGACGCGGGAGGCCAATTGTCGTTACCTTCCGCGGTGAGGAATTGGAAAAATTATGCCGATCCCATGGATCCAGTAGCCCTTGACAAAACCGTCGCAGACGAGTTTAGACTCGATTCCACTCAGACAATTTCGGATGATCCCGATTTTCAAAACCTCGATTCCCGAAAAATTCAGGGATTCAATCCTCATTCTGCATTGGGGTATATCGGCCACCCGGATGTGCGTAACGCCGTGCGCGAATTGATCCCGGACCATGCAGTCGCGCCGACGTCGAGTTTTGTGATTGCCCGCGATATCGCCAACGAGATGGCCGGGCACCAGCGCGACCGAATGCCCGTCTTAATCGAACTTCGCAAAGCAGGAAGTGGAAGCAGCGGAAAAGTGGCAGATAACCGGTCGGAGATTGTGGAGTGGTTGACGGAAACAGTGCGACGATCGGCCTTGGAAGATAGCATTGATGATGGCCAGGAGCTGGAGGAGGCCAGGATCGACGTCCTTCAAAGGTATGTGGCGGCGCGGTTGACTCCCCATGAGATCATGCAGTTGCAAGCGAAGCATGGCACGTTGTCATTTTCCCGTGTGTGGAAGAACTCGGTCAAAAAGGCGTTTATGCACGTTTCCTCGCAACGCGTCCAGACATCAGTTGCGAGGATTAGTTACGGTGCAACGGGTGAAGATATTGACTGGGCAGTTGTTGACACTGGCGTTGCTGCCGATCATCCGCATTTCACGTTCAATGGAAAACAGAAGACTATCAAAGCGCAGTGGAACTGTACCTTGGGGAAACCGCTGGATCCTGACGATCCCGACACCACGAACGCACTGGACGACCACGGCCACGGTACGCATGTCGCAGGAATCATAGCCGGTCGATCTCCCCTGAATCCGCGAACGCGAAATGGGCAGGAAGTTCAACTGCTGGAGCGAGACGGCAAAGTTGTGGAAGAACCGGCCGGTTCAAATGGGCGTGAGGTTGAACTCGTGGGCATGGCCGAACGCGCGAAGTTGCACATTTATAAGGTACTCGATCGGAACGGCGAAGGTGACGACTCCTACATCATCAAGGCACTGGATCACATCGCCCACGTCAATGAGCAAGCCGGTCGCACCGTGATCCACGGTGTTAATTTGAGCTTGGGAGGCCCATTCGATGCAGCGGTCTACGGCTGTGGGTTTTCGCCACTTTGTGCCGAGTTGCGCAGACTTTGGCAATTGGGCGTGCTGGTTTGCGTCGCTGCGGGAAACGAAGGAAAGCTGAAAGTCAATTCGGCCAGCGGGGAACTCGTGGATCTGAATGTGGATCTCTCGATCGGTGATCCGGCCAATCTGGAAGAGGCGATTGCTGTCGGCAGTGTCAACCGTGACTTTCCGCATCTGCATGGCATATCCTATTTCTCGTCGCGCGGCCCGACGGCAGATGGTCGAGCGAAGCCTGATGTGGTGGCACCCGGCGAATGGATCTGGTCATGCAATTTCGGCTTCGAACATGGTGACCTGTACGTTCCCGACAGCGGAACCAGCATGGCCTGTCCGCATGTCTCGGGCATGCTGGCGGCTTTCCTTTCGGTACGTCGGGAATATATCGGTCGACCGGACGAGGTCAAGAGACTGCTCCTGGAGCATTCGACGGATCTCAAACGGGACCGTAACCATCAGGGAGCCGGCCTGCCCAACATCGTCAAAATGCTGGTGGGGACATGATGGAAGAGGATATGTGCAAGGTGCACATATGTGTTGTTATGACGTTGAAAGCGTTTGTTCCAATGGAGGCAGACATGAAATTAGAAAATGGCAGCAAAGGGCGAAAACCTAAACAGGAGGCGACGCATGCCGACCACGAATCTTCACTCATTGGTGGCGATTCGGAGATAGTCAGCAAGGCAGGGATGGAGGCCGAAAGTGGGAAATCGCCGACGGCAAAAGAGGCACGCGGCAAACCATTGCCAGGCTTTCCTTTACCTGTCCCTGGCAAGTCGAATAGTCTGGCGCTTGATGCCAGGGAGGATGAACCACACGGGGGACACATGTCGATCAAGAGAATCTTCGGTCCCGAAGACCGAAAACAAATCTCGGCTGATGAACTCCCGTTTCGTCACATCTGCTACCTCAACTACCGCACTGCTAACGGAGCACGAATGCGAGGTACTGGCTGGCTCGTGGGGCCATCGACTGTTATTACGGCTGGCCACTGCGTCTGGGATCGGGAAAACGGCAATGGATTCAATCAATCAATGCAAATCTATCCGGCGCGAAACGGCAACACCATTCCCGCCTCCGCCAATGCTGTCGACTTTCAGACGGTAAAGGCCTGGGCGAGAGATGGAAATACCGCGTTTGATTACGGTGCCGTTTTTCTGGATCGGCCGCTTGGGAACGATTTCGGGTTCTTTTCCTTTGCTGATTTTCCGAAAGAAGACCTGAAAAAAATGATTGTGAATGTTGTAGGCTATCCAGCCACGATCAAACAAAATGGTAGAGAGATTCCGGTTGAACCGCCTTTGTTGTTTGGGCAGGCGAATCGCATCGACGAAGTTCGGGCTCATGAGTTGGTCTACACAATTGACACGACACCCGGTCAAAGCGGCTGTCCGGTGATCTGCTGGGATGGGGACGACAAGTTTACAGTCGTGGGCATTCACAACGAGGGAACAAGCATCGGTAACTTTGCGACCCGTATTACGTCGGATGTGTTCAACAACATAAAGACGTGGAAACAACGTACCTGAAATGAGGGGTACGATCTTACCATTCGTGAGTGATGATTCGTGAAATGGGATTTGTATTTCTAAGTTGATCAAACAATTCTTCGGGAGAAACAAAGAGATGTCTCGGAATGTGCTGGTTGTTGCGTTGTTGATTTTGGGCTTAGGTGAGAGCGTCGCTGAGGCATGTCATCGCTGTCATCATCGACGCTGCAACTGCGTCAGCAGTAGCGGTCGTTCGTCAGGAGTAAGCTCCGACGAAGCCTCCGCAATCGTCGCGAAACATGAAGCCGCAATGGTCGCCGAACTCAGAAAAAAGGCCGAAGGGGCGAATTCGAGGGAAACTGGCAGCGATGGAGGAATTGTAGGGGGCGGTGTCCAGCAGGGTGCTGCTTCTGATCAAATCAGCGCCCGCCTTGAGCGCGTCGAGAACCGGCTGGGACTGCCACACACCGTGAACAGTGGTGAATCAGGATTGCTGGGGGGCGACCTGGTCGCAGGCATTATTGGCGAAGTGTTTCGCGACGTCGCTCCCAGCCTTATTGAAGACTTTAGGACCAGGACGCGGCAAAAATTTAACCTTCCGCCTGCCGCGGTGGCTCCCGTCGCAACGGGTTTGACTAAAGCTGAACTGGATCTGTCCCTCGCAAACCAGAAGGACGCACTAAAGAAAGAACTATTGGATGATCTAAAGGCACAATTGCCTGAGGTTATGAGGAAAACTTTGGCGGATGACCCAGCAAAGTTCAAGACAGCTTTGGGAATTTAGGATCAAGTAGTCCCCCAAATTGGAATTGTTCAAGTGGCCGTCGTCTGAAATGACGGGCACATCCAGGAATTGGAGAGCCAGAGCCCCGGCAAGTGAAAATTTGCCGGGGCTCTTTATTTCAGCAGCAGGCCAGGTCGATCTTCGACTTTGGCAGGGGTGCTTCCGACAACAATACTTGCTGCAGAGCCACGATCAAGGTGCCTGCCGTCATCTGGTGAAAGAACGCATAGAACGAAGCGGAATGCGGTGGTCCGTCGAAGGCGCGCAACACATGCTCCAGAACCGTGCGATCCACCAGTTTCCCGATCGCGATGATTTCTAAAACGACACGATAGGTGACAGGCACCGTGAGCATGACGCAGCAAGCCGGTTTTGATTCGCTTGCGCCTGAAGGTCTCCTGATCGCGGACACGATTATTGTTGATTTTCTGTAGATCTGATGTCGGGGCGATTCAATTCCGACAAAACGCTCTGGTTAATCCCAGCCAATCACACGGAGGGCTGACGCCCTGCCGCTCGCCGACTGCTGTCTACAGTCGTTCTTCTGCTGTCGATAATCCTGCGAGTGTTCAGCGAAGATACGATTCCAGAAACAGTTCTACGGGGGAGCAATCGGTGTTAGGAATCGTTTCGATGAAAATTGGCGTATTCGGTTCCTGACACCTTTGTTTTCTTTGACACCTTTGTTTTCTTGACACCTTTGTTTTCTGACACCTTTGTTTTCCTGACACCTTTGTTTTCCCCGCAGCCGGCGAGTCAAGGTGTTCCAAAAATTCTCTGGCTCGCAGCAACAACTATCGACCCTTCGAGAGACTTTGATATTCGTGGCTGGCAATCAAGAACGAAGTCCTCAATTGCTGTCTATTGTTGACTGTACGTTGGCGACGAACCACTACTGATGACTTCACCATGCCTTCCGCCGAGCCAAAAGTCCCAACAGCTTTCCCTCACCCTTTCACGTCTGATTTTCTCTACATCCGTACTCGCAACTTTGGCTAAACCATACACGTGGAATAAACCAGGCCCGACGTCGCCCCATTCCTGGTGGAGTCGAGATTCAGCCGCGGGGTGCAAATTTTGTGGGAACGCTGGGTGGATTTGTACGCTCCATCAGCGGGCCGTCCACAGTTTTTGCGATGAGCAACAATCATGTGCTCGCCAACACGAATCAACTGCCAATCGGGACTGAAATCTTTCAGCCGTCTTCCAGTAGTATCAATGACGTCTTCGGGCATCTGACCAGCTTTGAGACCATTCAACTGGCGTCACCGGCAATTCCTATCCCTGCACGGAATCGAATCGACGCAGCGATTGCGCGAGTGTCGGACATGACTTTGGTCCAAACGGGATCAATGTTTGGAATCTCGAACTACACACCAAGTCTGAAGGCCCCAGTCCCTGGCATGACGGTTACAAAATCCGGACGCACAACTGGGGTAACGTCAGGAAGCGTCACCTCAATACGCGTCAATGGTGTCCGCGTCAATTACGGCACTCCGTCGGCTCCTTTGATTGGAACATTTGACGGCTGCATTCAAGTCGTCGGGAATGGCGGCAGCCCCTTCAGTGCCGGTGGCGATTCCGGGTCGTTTATTCTGGAGCAGGCAACAGGGCGTCCGGTCGCCCTGCTGTTTGCTGGAAATGGTCAGACAACTACTGCCTGTGATCTTTTGTCCGTTTGCACTCGGTTCAGTGTACTCCCCATTTGAACTCCCGGAAGTCTGAGACGTGTAAGGAATCTTCGCCGTTCGCCTGGCAACTGATGCGAGTGAGCGGTGCCGTGGGCATGTTGATGGCGGGAACTGTTCGGAGGGCTCAATGCGACCAGTCAAAGTTCACATGCCCGGTAGTCCGAAGTCGGAGGCACCGCCAAAGAAACTGCTTGAGCTGATTGATCGCTATCAACCCGAGCCTCCTGTCATTCGCTGGGGATTGACAGCCACCAGCGATGGCCTCTGGGCCTTGTTCGTCACCGTTCCGGCGGACACCGAAATCCCAGTGGCAACGGTCGAGAAGTCGGGAGAAGGATTTCCCATTGTGTACGAAGCGGAGCCGGATGAGCCAATCCGTCCGCAACATGCCTGAGTCGATTCGTCGCGCGCCGGTGGCCCCTGCGTCCGGATCAAACGATGATTCGCCTTCAGCTGTGCTCGGACTTTGAACAAACGCACACGAGCCGAGTTCCTTCGCCGCTGAGATTTCCTCCGCCGAATCCGTGTTCAGCCTGGCCATGTCGGTCGCAGTCATGTTGGTCGTCGCTGTGTCCTGACAGCAGGGCGTCGTGTCGTCGGTGCAGGCTTTCGCGGCCGCGGCATATTGCTTCACAGATTCGGCATTGGCTTTACGAAACCTGGCATACAGTAGATACGCCAGCACGAGAATCATCAGCTTGTGGCCGTTTGCAAGGAAGCGAGTAGAACTCAACCGATTCATGCGCAGGCCATTCTTCAGTTCGCCAATCGGACGTTCGGGGACGTTGCCTCGCTGAGTGTCACCATCTCTTACGGCTTGTGCCGGGTGTCCTTGCGTTGTCTTCGGGCAGGCGGCATTAATTGGTAATCTGTTACATTCTCGCTCGAACACTCCTGTATCACTCTCCTCCCTCCTCGGAGCCAACCTTATGATCAGCAATTCAATTGAAGAGGAAATTAACGCCGTCGGATCAGCGCAGGTCATCGTGGTATTAACGCCGTTGGTGCAAACAGGTATCCCCACGAATGCGGCGTTCGCCGCCGCCATTCCCGTGACCGCTTCGCGGTCGGGGATACTTCTTTCCTCCAAAGTTGTCGCGCAGGTCGCCGCACAGTTTTGTTTCGGCGAGTCAACTCAGGCCGTCGCCATGGCCGCGTCTCGCGGGTTTGCAGCCTCCAGGTCGGCCGGGGCCAAATGGTTTCGCAGCGCGGCCGCGACGAACAACCCTACGCCGCAAGCGCGAATCTATCCGAATCTGGGCGTCATGCTCGGCAGGGTGGATAAGACTGGTCTGAAGTCGCTCCGCCAGGATCAGGGAGTCAAGGATGTGCTGCTCGCGCCTCGGTTGAGTTTGATTCGGCCCGTGCGTGTAGGGCCTGCGGCCGCATCGGCTGCAGTCGCGAATCAAAAGACGCGGGGCATCAAACGCTTAGGAGAACCTGGCGCGATTCTCTCGCTGCTCGACAATCTGCGTCCGATTCTGCTTCTGCAAGGTGAGCAAAAGAGAACCCTGCTGATACCAACAGAATCAATCGCGCCGGTTACCGAGTCCGCTGTGAGAGCGACGACCGAAAATCCAGAAGGACCGGAACATAAATAACAGTCTAATTTTATTTACTCACATTCCGCACCGCCAAAATGAAGTTGGGGCAGACAGGTTATCGGAAATCGGGGAGGCTGGGCAAGTGGATTTTCAGTCGTGATTTTTTTTGCGGAGAGTGGAATGGATTCCACGACACGGCTCAGTACTCAACGAGTCGGTGCGATTCCTGTGGTGGTCGCCGGTCTTGAGAAGATGAAGCTGGTTGATTATTGCCCGAAGAGTAAACAACATCTGCCGGAAGACAAAAGCAGAGTTCGACAAGATCAGCACGAACCTCAACAAGTACACGCTGAAGACTCGCGAGAAGATCGTGTCAAGGTGCTTGAAGCCCGGGCGACGGACCAGACCAGCGCGGCATCGATTGAAGGGAACTCCATGTTTCTGAACGGCAATGACAAGCTGGAAGCTTATCCCACGTTAAGTCAACGGCCCGCTGGTGTCATCCCGGTGACATGTAGCGGGTCCGGCGATTCTGGATCGTCAATCGTCCGGAGGCCAGATG
The DNA here is from genome assembly GCA_043737515.1 of Candidatus Kuenenia sp. Lineage (GTDB taxonomy): Bacteria > Planctomycetota > Planctomycetia > Planctomycetales > Planctomycetaceae > SXXK01. The sequence continues at coordinate 11,019 of JAYTAK010000979.1, forward strand.
TCGGATGGCTTCGGGGTACGCGATCTTTTCCTGTTCAAACACAAGAGCCGACAATTCGTCGGCAGTGCTGCCGTCGGGGACGTTGACGGTCTGCTGCAGAATGATGGGGCCGTGATCGTATTCGTTGTCGGCAAAATGCACGGTGCAGCCGCTGATCTTCACGCCGCGCTGGATGGCGGCTTCATGCACATGATGGCCATAGAATCCGTGACCGCAAAACGCCGGAATCAGCGACGGATGAATATTGATCACCCGCCACAGGAAATCGTCCGGAATATGCAGCAGATTCAGGAAACCTGCGAGCGTCACCAGATCGATTCGAGCTTTTCGCAATTCGTTGAACACGGCCTGGCTGAAATCCTGAACGCTCGCAAAATCGCGAGGTCGAAGCACGATGCATTCCAAACCAGCGCTGCGTGCTCGATCGATGCCTTTGCAGGTTTTCTGACTGGCGATCACCAGCGGCACTTCGGCATCAAGTTCTCCACTGCGGATCTGATCCAGAAAATTGAGCAGCGTTGTGCCGCCTCCGCTGATCAGCACACCGAGGCGAATCGGACGATTCGTGATGGGAGAGAAGGGCACGATATTGCCGGTGGAATCGACAGGCGAAGAAGTCATCCGCGCGTGGGCTCGTATCTGGATTCAGCGAAAGGTCCGGAATACACGTCCTGCGAAGTCTGACGAAAATCCGGTCGCTCGTCCACCAGTCGCATCAGACGCTGATGTTCGCGTCGATCCCGCTGGACTCGACCCCAAACTGTCATCGTGGCCAACAGCGTGACAAAACCGAACAGCAGCAGCATGGTGTCGCTCACGGGACGGCCGGAATTCGCTTTCGCCGTTGCCAGTAAACGCGATCCGCCGCCGAGATGTCCTCCTTCCGCCAATTTCAGAATCTGATCGTTGGTCGGATTCCATTCGATTCGGCCAGCGAGCAGCAACGGAGCGATCCTGTTTTCATCCTGCGACGCATAAACGTACATCTTGAACAGACACCCCGTCACGGTGACAGCATCCACGACATCGGCGTTGCGAGGAAACTCAGCGGGCAGCGACGGCGTCACAATCACGGTCGGATTGCGCTGCGAATCGTCTGTGAAGAACCACAGTTCATGCAACGGCTGACCGTTGAACAGCACGGAATCGCCTTCGTGCGAGGTGACTCGCCGCACATAGCCATGCAGCGTGACCAGGTGGCCCTGCCAACGATCAGGATGCTGAAAGACATCCACGAACATCGGAAACTTGTCGGGCTGCTGCTGATATTCGCGATACCGATTAAGACGCAGCTCGACCTGCCGCTTAAGTTGTGTCACGCGCGCCTGAAACGTCCTGTTCTGCTGCGGATCGGTGTCACCGAGTGTTCCATTCTGTAATGCTTTTTGCAGCAGCGTGCGGTCGGCAGTCGCTTTCTGAGCAACCTCACGCATCAGCGTTTCGACACGCAATTGCTGATCTGCCAGCGCCAGCCCCGCCTGGATTTTCGGACTCGTAATCTGGAGCTGTCGCAGTGTTTCGTAGTACAGCCAGCTTTCATCATCTGAAACGCGGCGGCGACTGCGAACATTGTCGCGAATGTACTCGTCATAAGGACGCGGCGTGAGCACCCGCAGCACATCGCAGTACACCAGCGGCTGTCCGCCAATGGACTTGACGAACCAGCCTTTCACCAGCACCGGATAACTGATTCGCTGCTCAACGGGCCATGCTTCGATCGCTTCATTCTGCGAATCATAGTCCACGTAACTTTCTGCATCGATCATGGCAATATACGCGGTGTCGGAAAGATTCCTCAGCAGACCACGCTGCAGCCTGTAAACATTCTTTTCACCTTCCAGCGTCTGCTTCGCCTGCAGTTGATTGATACCTGACGGCGTGAACAGTCCATATAATACGACAGGTCGTCCGACGAAATCCGACGGATGCGACTGCATGTCCGCGATCAATGAATACGATGTCAAATTCACCGGTGCAGCGATGCTGTCGGTCGTGGACACGACTGGTCCGTCAATCGGATCACTTAAACCACTTTGGGTCGGATGCAGCGAAAACTTTTCATTCAGCCATGCCTGACGCCGCGCTTCCGTGTAGCGGTAAAAGGCCGACTCCCAGGCACTGGTGACGTTCACGTCCTGCGGCAAATTGAGTACGACCGAAGCCTTGCGGTCTTTAGCGGCGCGGATCAAACGGACGTAATCATCGATTTCCGCTTCGGACAGATTCGGCTTCGTGTGCTCAAATGCCCACGGATGCCCGACTTCCAGATCGGCCAGCGTCACTGGCTGAACAGTCCAGTCGAATCCGGCAACGCCTGTCGGATCTTCGGCGAGCAATCCTTGATCGCTGAGATCGTCGGTACGACGCGGCTGCCCCGACGCAAACGGATCACGAAGCGGCAGACTTCGATCATCGGTCAGAGGTGTTGGATCGTCGCGCAAAGGCGGACGAACACGCGTCCGCCCGGAGGCACCACTGGTTCCTCCGCGGTTGTTTCCATCAAGACCGCGCGTGTCGGGATCAACGGGATTTCGACTTCGCCACGGGATCACACCGCTGTTATCCTCATCAATCGGCGGCAGCGGCGATTCGGAAGAATCCCCGCGCGGAAGCAACGGTTCAAGTTTGAATACAGGGAAGTCCCCGGACTCATCCGCACCGGATGGACCAGCCCCTGACCGCGGATTGCGCTCGTCCGCAGCAATCGGTGCCACCAGCAGCGTCATCGCCGCAATCAGCAGCCAGCATTGCCGACGGACATTTCGACGTCGCGCTGCGTCCGTCGCATGATCGAGCCGTTGTCTTAGAGTGGTATACAGATTCATGGCTGAGGCCTTCCGTTCCGCAAAATGCCAGTTCTGCGAAGTCTAGGAGCTTTGCACGACGCATTGCCAGTGTGGAATCGACGTTGCATTCGAATTTCGTGAAGACCTTATTAAGAAGTCGAATTCGTGAGAATTCGGGAACGCACGGAATTCGGACGAATTCCGCTACGGAATACAGAGGCACGCCAGCACCTTGACCGTATGCACGGTTTCCGGTGATTTCTCGGATAGGTGTTTTTTGGCGGAAAGAAACTGAGGAAGTACGAAGTCATTTGTCGTACACTCCGGGGTCACAATTTCTGATCCAGTGAGTCCCCGAAACCGTGACTTCTCAAAGCCACTCGCCAAACGCTGCGTCAAACTCCGCTGAAGTCACGGCTTTGCACGAGTCCTACTCGGCGCTGCTCTTGCGGCGTGGTCTCGACTGGACCTCGGAACGCAGGTTTATCAAGCGGCTGGGCATCGGCGGTCAGGGATGCGTGATGCTGGCCGAACGGCGTGGAGCGGCATCCTTCAGCATCCCTGTGGCGCTCAAGTTCTTCTCTCCGTCGGCGTTTGAATCGCATTTGAAGTACGAGCAGGAAATGCACCGTCTGGCCGAAGTCTCGGCCATCGTCGCACGGATTCAGATCGATCATCTGGTCTCCGTCCATGCGTTTCAGATCGACAGCGGAATCTATGTGCTGGAAATGGAATGGATCGACGGGTTCGACCTGCTGCATATTCTGCGACGCGAGACGCTGGCGATTGTGCATGATGCCGTCAGCGAAACACGCTTCGCCAATATCACCGAACGAGTGATCACGTCAGGCGAAGTCGATTGCCGACTCAAACCCGGTATGGCGGTCGCAATCCTGCGTGAGTGTCTGGTAGGAATCGCGGCCCTGCATCGTGGCGGCATTATTCACTGCGACCTGAAACCGTCGAATGTCATGGTGAAGCGGACAGGACAAGTGAAGATTATTGACATCGGTTCGGCCTATTGGGTCGGACGTCCGCCAGCCGGCCAGCCGTGTACGCTCGAATATGCCGCACCGGAAATTCTGGCCGGGCAGCGCGCGACGCCGCAGTCAGACCTGGCGAGTCTGGGGTATATGCTCATTGAAATGCTGTCCGGATCTCGTCCGTTTGCCGGGATGAATTTCGAGCAGCTCGTGCAGGCGAAGCTGAACATCCTTGACCGCCTGTCGGCACTGTTGCCGCTGGAAGAATTTCAGTTCAGCGAATCGCTGATTCATTTGCTGCGTGGCCTGCTGCACCCTGATCCGCGACAACGCTTTACCACAGCCGAGGATGCCGAGCTGTCGGAAAAAGGTGCCTCAGGTTTTCTGCGCGAACTGGTGAAAAGCGACATGGCCGACGAATACGGCCTTGAACTTCGGCGCTGGATCGCAGAACTGGAAGCGAAGCCTCGTAAAGAACAGGATCCGGAGTTCTACGTCATCCCCGATGGCACCACGCGGATTGCCGTTCATTGAACTTCACCACGCGCGAGGCGATGTGAACGGGTGGGCCTTTGGCTTGGAATTGCATTTCCACTCGGCGATGGATTACCTGGAATCACGCTTTGATGTGGCGAACGTGTGAGAACATGGCTCGTCTCGGCGGAGCGAGACGGCTACGTTGTTCCGGGCCAAAGGCCCGATTGTTCTTGGCGCGGGCGTCGCCCGCAACGCAACGTAGCCACGCTCACCAGAGCGTGGGTTTCCTCTGGCTCGCCCACGTTCTGGCGAACGTGGCGACCGGCGTAGTCAAATACTTATGGCATTCTGGCTCCCTCCGACCTCGCGTCCAATGGCGTGGAATTAAGGGAACTCAAAGGCGAGCCGGGGATGTCAATCCCCGGATTTTCCAACGAATATCAGGGGACTGACGTCCCCCGCTCGCCTAAGTCCACGCCATTGGACCTCGCGTCGGTGGAGCCCAGGTCTGGAAACCAGAACGCCAAACAGTAACGCACACTGGCCCGCGCTGGCTTCACGCCTTGTCGTTACCCACATTTGCTGGTTGAAAACGTTGTTTTCTGCGAGGAATTATGCTTCCGCCGGGCTTGTCCCGGTCGGAGCGACAACTGAGAAGCTACCCACACGACGCCCCACTC
>JAYTAK010000980.1:0-3060 GCA_043737515.1 Candidatus Kuenenia sp.
GTCACTCACCCCCTGGATCATCTTCAATGCGACGAGCCGGTCCAGCAGTGTATCATGAGCGCGGTAGACGGAGCCCTGTTGGCCACTTCCCACCCGTTCCTGAATCCGATAGCGGTTCACCAGAAGTTCGGTCATGCTGTCGACTTATCAAACACGGTTGTGATAACCCAGACATGTTTGGGATTACGCGCTACAGAAATACGATCCATACCCCGCCGAAAACGGAACCTCCAGAACCAGTCGTGCCTTCCCGGCGGGACACAGGGTGTCATCGTAGCGATTCGCCCGACTAAATCCACAATAGAACTCCCGGTTGCCCAAGCATGCTGTTCTCAGAAATATTGTCAAACAAAATGAATGGATGACAAATCAGGTACGTACGCGGTTTTCAATGGAAGACCAGCAAAGTTCGTAGAGTCGCAGCTACGGTGACGAAAAGGTGAGATTGTCGAGTTGATGGGGCCCTGGCGATGGACAAGTTTCAAAGAGAGACGAGAATTCTTCTGTTTTCTTCTTCAAAGTCTGCTTCCCGGTTTCTTAGTGGTCATCTCGAAACTTATACTCAGCAACCCGATGAACGACATGTTTTCTTGTCCCCTCAAGTCGTGAGACTTATGGCTGCATCATGGCGATGTCCAAATTCTCATGGATGTGGCTACCAATCGATAGTGGCCGCTCAAAGTAGATCAGAGATCTTTGTGGCGATTACCGGTTCCTTTTGGTTTCAGGCATCGAAGAATTCGGAATGTGAATTGTATGGCTTTTCACGTTCAGGTATTTGAAAACGACACCCGCCGGTTTGCAGCAGAGATCGACGGCGTACTTGAAATTGGCAGGCAGCAGAACAACGAACCAGGTGCCGTCGCGATGGTGCCAGCGGTCGGGAAACAGCGATTGATCGTTGCAGACCGGGATTTTACAGAACTCGCCCGTCAGCAGTTGCGCGTAGAACCGGTGACAGACGGAATTCTGCGACTCACAAATCTGAGTTCAAACGTTGCTCTCAGGTTCAACGCTGGAGAAGCACTTGAAGCTTCCGCTTCCCGGGCCTTCTCGATGCCTGTAACCGTTCATGTATCGACTTCCCGATTTGTCACATTTCAAGAGGCCAGCCCTCAATCAGAGCCGGAGCTGGTTCTTGAAAGTCTTGCCACAAGGACCCTTGCTCCTGGAACGAGGCAGGCGTTTTCGGATTCATTTGCGGATCCGTTGGCACCGAAATCATTACCTGACGGACAGGACCTGGACCGCATTGTGCTTGGGCTGCGCGAGGCGATGGAGATTTACCAGAACGTGCAGACAACGGAGGGTTTGTATAATGCCGCCGTAACCGGTGCCGTGAAAGTAGTGGGATTTGATGGTGCAAGGCTCCTGCGATATGGGGATGGAGTCTGGAAAGAAGTGCAACAGTATGGAAACTTTCATTCTGCCGTCAGTCAGTTTGTGTTGGGAGAAGTTCTGAAGCACACGAAAGCGTTGTGGAATTCCGGCACCAACACAGCGACGGAAAGCCTGGTCAAACTGGACGCCGTGATTGCTGTCCCGATTCTTAATCGTGCTGGTGCCGTGATCGGAGCCCTTTATGGAGAGCGTCAGAGCCGAGCCGGACGCAGTTCCTTCAGAACGATCACTCGGACGGACGCGCAGCTGATGGAACTTCTGGCGTATGGAGTGGCCTCTGAGTTGTCGCGACAAACTCACGAAGAAGAATCGCGACGGCTGCAGATTCGATTTGAACAGTTCTTCTCAACGGAACTTGCCCGTGAGCTTGAGGCCCAGCCAAACTTACTGGAGGGGCGTGATGTCGAGGTGTCCATCCTGTTTTGCGATATTCGAGGATTCAGTCGCATCAGTGAACGTGTCGATACCCAGACGATTTTCAAATTCATTAACGAAGTGATCGGTGCCTGCTCCGAATGCGTCTTGAAGCACGGAGGAGTCCTTGTCGACTATGTCGGCGATGCCGTGATGGCGATGTGGGGCGCTCCTCAGTTACAACCGAATCATGCTGAACTCGCGTGTCGGGCGGCACTCGATATGCTGGCCAGGCTGCCCGAGTTAAATACTGCGTGGGAGTCCCTGATTGGCGAAGAGGTTCACTTTTCGATCGGCATCAATTCCGGTCAAGCCCGAGCGGGAAATGCAGGTTCGGAACACAAATTTAAGTATGGTCCATTGGGAAAGACCGTCAATCTGGCCAGTCGAGTCCAGGGTGCTACGAAATATTTCAAGACCCGTGTCCTCATCACGACAGCGACGGCTGAGGCAGTCAGCACCGAGTTTTATCGACGAAAGCTTTGTGATGGACAAGTCGTCAACATGCAGGAATCAGTGGGGTTGTATGAGTTGAACACTCAAGAGGCGCAGACACTCAACCGCGGGTACGAACAGGCATTGGAACGATTTGAAGCCAGGGAGTTCCGTATTGCGGCACGACAGTTGAGCCATCTGCTGGAAGAGTTTCCGAACGACGGTCCGACGCTGGTGCTCTTGTCTCGCTGCGTCAATGCAATCGTCGATGGACCTGCACCTGAACATCCGGTACTGGTTCTCAAGAGCAAGTAAGAATCGCAGCCTGTTAAAAGTCGCTTGGCCATGGCTTGCCGTGGGTGCTCACGAAGCAAGATTATAAACGTAAGACTTGCCCGTGATTCGAGCCGCTGATACCCTTTGGGAATGGGGGCAGGAACAAATGCTGCAAAAAACCTTCGGGCGATTTGCACCACTGGTTTCTGACTCGTTTTTCAAGGCGTGGCGATACACTCATGGTGTTTAACCAATTGGCCACATAGATTCCGGCTGGGGATCGCTTTCGGACTGATGTCGTCTCAGTTGAGAAACATTGAATGGCACTTACCAACATACCCATCGACATTACAGTAGTTGCGGACGAGCTTGAGTCTGGCGACAAACTGTTCAGCATCTACGACCTGCAGGAATTAAAATCGGTCGCGCCCTTTGACGGCATGAAACCGGGGCCGGAGAACTTCCCCGGTTCCATGATCCTCCGCCGATGCAAAAAAGGTCGCGTGCTCTGTCGCCAGGGCGAGGCTGGCGCGA
>JAYTAK010000981.1:0-6986 GCA_043737515.1 Candidatus Kuenenia sp.
GATTATGCAGATTCTGACGACCGTTCCGGATGCGGTGCGTACCAGGAATCTGGCGGTCCCCGAAGGTCTCGATTCTATCGTCATGAAGATGCTGGCGAAAAATCCATCGAATCGCTACCAGTCCGCCGGGGAACTCAATCTTGACCTTGAAAAGATCATGAACGAAACGGCACAGCAGCGTGTCCGATCCTGCGATGCTGATCCGCGTGCCACCGGCTGGGGTGGAGCACTGGATGGGATGTTCTGACAAAATCGACGGGGCGAAAGTGCTACGTCGGCAAATTCATCCATTCTGGCGGTGGGTCTGGTTGTTGCCAGACGCTCATGCCGCCATCGACGAGAAGCATCTGACCGTGGATATGCTCCGCCGCATCGCTCAGCAGGAACACGGCGGCACCTCGGCAGGCTTCGGCACCGGGGACGACTCCGTTCGGAGTATGCAGTTCCATCCACATTCGAGCCCGAGGATTTTGCAGAGCGGGCTCGGTCAGCGGCGTGCGGAACAGTCCGGGGGCCATGCCGTTGACTCGAATGCCGTGCGGTGCCAGCGCCACGCACAGCGAACGAGTCATCGCGTCGATCGCGCCTTTGGATGTGTCATAGGCCACATGCGTCGGTTCTGCCAGACAGCCGTTGATGGACCCGATGAGCAGAATTCTGCCGCGAATTCCACGCTGCACCCAGAGCCGCGCGAAATGCTGGATCAGCACGTACTGCGAATACACGTTGAGCTTCAGCGTGCGATCAAAAATCCGGAAGTCCATTTCCAGAAACGGCTGATCGATAAAGGTGCCGGCATTGCAGACCAGCGTATCGATGTTCGGATTGAGCCGGAGGGCTTCTTCAGCGACGTCCAGTGGCCCCTGCGGCATTGGTTCGGAAAGCTCACCCACGGCGACCGGAACCGATGCAGGTAACCAATTTTGCACTCGCGCTTCGCGGAGTGGCTCACCGTCAGTTCGCCTGCCATGCAGTACGACTCCAGCCCCGGCTTCGAACAGCGCCTTGGCGATCTCCAGACCGATCCCCTGCGTACTTCCTGTCACGAAGGCGTGACGACCGCTGAGTACGGACATGATCAATCCATAAAGATGCGTTGATAATCGCGAAACATGCAGTCCAGCAGATCGCGGCCTTCTTCGGTGGCTCGATAACGCACAAAGCCCTCGCCGGTGTCCGCATCGGACCTGACGATTCGCACATTGTCATCTTCGCTGTACATCCACGCATCTTCCTGCAGGATATGAAACACTTTGTGCAGCGATGCCTCTGCCGTTGGCAGGAAGACTTCACCGTCAAGGAACAACTGGTAACCGTACTCTTCCAGTTTCGGCCATGGCAGTCCGCTGCCGGTTCCGCGATAATATGGTTCCAGAACCGAATGCGAGTCCGGCTTGACATTGGGATTGTGCAGCATGTCGATCGCGTTCCAGGGACAGATCGTCAACTGGTACAAGTCGCTGCTGTCGTTCGGAGATCGATAACACATCTGACAACCAATGCAGCGACTCGTATCGATCTGGTGATAACTTTCCGATGGCACCGGGCTGACGACTTCGTAGATGCAGTCCACGGGACACACAGTCGCACACGAATTACAGGACGTGCAACTGTCCTTGTTGATTACGTTGAGGTAACGAGTTTCTTTCTTCCGATCCGCCTCGCGGGTTCGGAAATACTCCGTCATCGAAATCGTCATCGGATCGTTACTGCCTGTAAGTATTTGAGCCATTCCGCGAATCACGTCAGCGGCTGCAAAATCGTATCGCCAGGACTGCTCCCAGGCAGGGAAGATCGTCTATTTTGGCTGTGCAGTCGCAGAATTTCCTGCCTCTGGGAAGAATCCGGGCGATCAAAAAACGTCCGGTCGAGACTACGCCGCGGCAGAAAATGCCGCTCGGGTTGTCCGTGAATGACGGATTTTCCAACGATCCCGATGAGAAGGCCCTTCACCGTAGACTCGGTTTTAGAAGTGTGTTAACTTCCCGCCCTCTTGACGTCGAAGCCAGTAAATGGCGTGATCAAAGCAATGAGCGAAATTCGCCCAGAACTTTGATCTGACGTTTGTGATTTTTTTCGTTCTATTCGGCATGGAGGCCGTAATGGGATTGAAGCGCACAAGTCAGCAAGTAGCTGTTACGAACAACGTTCCTGCGATCGATGCTTCACGCACTCAGATCCGCTGGCTGATCCGTCGCGACATGGATGAAGTCCTGTCGATCGAACACGGCAGCTTTCAGTTCCCGTGGACGGAGGAAGAATTCCTCTGCTGTCTCCGGCAACGCAACTGCATCGGAACCGTCGCAGAACTCGATCATAAGATTGTGGGATTCATGATTTATGAACTCCACAAATCGATGCTGCGGATTCTCAACTTCGCCGTCGCTCCGGATGCACGTCGCAACGGCATCGGGCGGCAGATGGTGCAGCGTCTGGTAGACAAACTCTCGCAGCAGCGTCGCCGTGAGATTGTGCTGGAAGTACGAGAGACCAACGTGCCGGCTCAGTTGTTCTTCGGAAACAACGGCTTCCGCGCCATCACCGTCCTGCGTCAGCACTACAACGATACCTGCGAAGACGCTTACTACATGCGTTACTGCCTGACGGAAGACGCAACGATTCCGTTCATCCCGCACAACCGCATTTCGGAATACGACGCTGCCTGATTTCGAGTTCGCTCGATCATCAGCCCGTTAGACCACCGCATCACAAAACACGCAACGAATCCTGCCCGAAGCTTTTTCGGGCAGGATTTTTTTGTGAACTGTCCGGCGAGCGGTGCGGCGTCAGCCCGCCGGTCCTCGATTTGATCGCAACTCGTATCAGCCGGAGTGCGTTAGCACCCGGTTTTCCACGTAATCCTGAGTAAACCGGACGCTGGCGGGCTGTTGGTTTAGTCTTCAGATTCGGCATTTTCGTTTAACGGCGAGCCGCAGGCGCAGGCGAATTGCGGCAACGACGCCTGCGGCTTGCCGTTAAACGATTAAATCAACAGACCGCTAGCGCGTACCGGCTGATAGAAAAAATGGAGTGCCATTGGGCGTCAGCCCGCCGGTACAATTCCGTCTGAACAGCATCGTACCGGCAAGCTGACGCATGCCGCTCGCCAATCTGTCAGCGTGCTACGCCGCGTATGCTTCAAGGGCATCCTGACCTTTCCGAGTACAGAAGTCCCCGAAAGATTCGGAGCCCTGGCGGTCGGCTTTGTAAGCATTCAGCAACGGCACAAGTGTCGGCACGATGTCTTCCATCGGCAGCATATCCTTGTAGATAAATCCCAGGCGAGTGCCCTCCGGATTGCCACCCAGAAACATCGTGTACTTGCCAACGGCCTTGCCCACGAGCCCGATATCCGGTGTATACGGTCGAGCACAACCGTTTGGACAGCCGGTCATATGCACGGCGATCTTGTCGGACTGCATCCCGAGTTTTGCGATTTCGATGTCCAGATCGTCAATGATCCCCGGCAGTGCGCGTTCGGCTTCAGTAATGGACAAACCGCACGTCGGGAAGGCGGGACAGGCGATGGCATAGCGTCGTAACAGCGACAACTCTTCGGCGTTTTTCATCCCGTGTTCGGCCATGATGCGGTTGATTTCGGCCTTATCCTGCGGATCGATATTACACAGGATGACGCTTTGCAATGCCGTCAGCCGTGTATCCATCCCAAAACGCTGCAGGAGGACTCGCAGCCCCGTCTTGATTCGCAAGCCGTCTTCGTCCTTAATGCGACCGTTTTCGATATTGATGCCCAGAAAGAGCTTTCCGTCGCCCTGTTCGTGCCAGCCAATGTGGTCATCGACACCGGTCACTTCGGCGGGATGCGGATCAGGCAGGCCCTTGCCGTAATACTGTTCGACCATCGCCTTGAATTTTGGAACACCCCAGTCAGCGATCAAATACTTCAACCTCGCAATTTTGCGATCTTCGCGATTGCCGAAATCCCGCTGCACCTTCACCACCGCTTCGCTGACTGCAACAACCTGATCTGCCGCAGCGTAGGCAATTCGATGTGCCAATGCTGGAAACGTCTTTTCGGCGGCCGGCGTGCGGCCCATGCCGCCACCGGCGAGCACGTTATAGCCCACGATCGATCCGTTTTCGACAATCGCCATCAGGCCGAGATCATGCGTGTACAAGTCGATGCAATTGTCTTCCGGCAGCGCGATCCCCATCTTGAACTTGCGTGGCAGGTAGCGTGCCCCATAGATCGGCTCTTCAACCGGTTTGAATTCTGTCGTATCGACTTCTTCGCCGTTTTCATCCTTCAGCCACAGGTCATAGTAGGCTCGCGTGCGCGGCTTGAAGTGTTCAGCCAACTCCTGCGACAACGCCTGCATTTGTTCGTAGACCTTTGTCTTGAACGGAGCCGGACAGGCCATCACGTTGCGATTGACGTCTCCACACGCCGCAAGCGTCGTGAGCTTCGTATCGTTGATGGCGCGAATGGCTTCCCGAAGATCGCCCTTCAGCACGCCGTGCAACTGGAATCCCTGGCGACTGGTGATTCGCAACGTTCCGTTCGCGAGTTTTTCGCACAGATCCAGTTCAGCCAGAAACTGAGCCGCAGTGACTCGCCCGCCGGGAATTCGAGTCCTCACCATGCATGAATAGTGCTTGCCCAGCAGTTTGCCGTCGGCCCCTTTGGCCTTGCGAGTGTCTCGATCATCCTGCAGATACGAACCGTGATGTTTCAACAGCGTGGCCGCGTCGTCGGAAAACTCCGGTTTGTCGTTCAGGATTTCTTCGCCCAGGGTGCCGCGCAACTGATGAGACGCTTCTTTCAGCAGTTCAACTTTGCTGAGTTTCTGTTCTTGAGACATCTGAATACGGTTCCGGTACACGAAAAAGGTAAGAATGAGCCCGCAATGCTACGACAGGGCAAACCGAGTATAAGGCGAGCCGTTTTCCTTGAACAGGCGTCCTGACGTGTGCGTTCCCGCCAGATGGAATTCAGCCTGCAGCTGAGAAATCACTTTTCAAGTGACTGTTGCAGTATTGTCAGTGCCTGCCAGAGATTGGCCTGCGTCCACAGGAGTGGCGTAATGTCGTTGGGAATCCATTCGCCCTTTTCGCAGAAATACGATTCCGGGCAGCGATACTGTGGAAACCGACTTCCGGCCGGTGTCAGTTGCGACAGCGATCGACGGGTTGCTTCCATCTGTAGTTGCAGCGAAGCGGGATCATGGTCGGCGAGATATCGCTGTCCGTGAATGCAGGCAATGATCGGATCGAAAATACACCATTGAGCTTCCATGCCTGGCTTCAGCAGTTGGTCCCGTGCATTCAGATCATCGCTGAAATCTGCTGTTCGTGATTCCGCCGACAACAATGTCCGATAGTCGGCACACCAGTAGGAATCGCCCGGATACCGACGAATGCCGCACGGCCCCTGCAACTGAGTCTTCACATCGACGAGAATCGTGTCTTCAACGGCGCGATCGCGAAGTACGTTGAGCGGGTAGATGAGAAACAGCAATGCCGCGTCATAGCGACGGTTCTTCAGAGGATCAGGCTGAATACATTCTGCCGGAAGAATTTCGTGCAGAGCCTTGCGACACTTTGTCAAAAGATCGTCCACATCTTTGATGATGACGGGATGACTTCCATTCGCCAGATGTGCGGCAACGGCAGGCTGCTGCATCAGTTCGCGCAGCGCGGTCAACCCCGCGACGGCACAGCCAATGCTGGACGCCGCAATTTTGCGGACTTCCTCCCAATGACCGCTCTCTTCATCCTGCCAGACTTCGACGACCTGCCAGAAACGCACTAACTGAGCCAGCAGAGCCCAGTCAACGGCATCGATCGCCAGATCACCGCGAATGATCAGTTGACAAGACAGCCATAGAAAATATCCCAGTGCGTCATTCTGAGCGTGTGCCCATTTTTCAGTATTCTCGGTCAGATGCGTGCCATCGAAACGAATATGGGGCCGATGCATCGGATCCGACGGATCAACGTTGCCGTCAATGACGTCTGTTAATCGATGGCGGTATTTGGCAAAGAATGCTGTGAGTGACTGAATACACGCGCGAGGAATTGTGGCATCGTTCAGTACGGACAGATGAGCCCATGCGATCTGGATATTGTCACGGACCCAGACGTTGTGGTATCCCGACAACTCAAAATCACCGCCCTCACCTGCCGCGGCGGAAAAGAGTCCGTTCGGCAGCCTCGGAAATAGAAATGTCCCCTGTTGTTCAAGAAACTGTGTCAGCTCCCGCACGTCTTTCGCGGTCGTTGATTTCTGAATCCAGTCCACTGGTGCTGACTTCGCCCAATCCATTGTCACTTGCTTCCTTTGCTTGCTGTTCGCGTCGTGCTCTGAGACCCATTGAACATTGTACCGCAGGCGGTCGCCAATAATTCGTTTAACGGCAAGCCGCAGGCGACAGAGTCCTCAACAAGTCGCTGCCGCCTGCGGCTTGCCGTTAAACGATAAACATCTCAATCCATAGCGGTGAGCGGTGTTGAGTGTATTCTGGTAAAATCTGCGACTTCCTGCACGCCCGAATCTGACACTCTCACGAAAGTGGAATCGGCCAGTTCCAGCCTGATGAGAAACCTCCATCGACGTACAGTGTCTGGCCTGTCATAAACGCCGACGCTTTTGCGGCCAGAAAGACAGCCGTGCCGACCATATCTTCCGGCTCACCAAGTCGTCCGAGAGGCGAGTTGGCTTCATTCCATGCCTGCATGGTGGGATCTGACCAAAGCCTTTTTGTGAGATCCGTGAGGACAAATCCTGGAGCAAGGCTATTGACGCGGATACCGTGGCGGCCCCATTCCAGTGCGAGTCCGCGCGTCATGCCCTGCATTCCGAACTTGCTCATGGCATAAGGCAGCACGCCCTTGAGAGGCATCCAGGTATTCAGTGATTCGACGTTGATCTGAATCCCCGAGCGGCGTTCGATCATATGCCGTCCCACTTCGAGCGACATCAGAAAGGCACCACGCAGATTGGTGTCGAGCACGAAGTCGTAGTC